>NZ_KV793012.1:474599-536463 GCF_001808325.1 Klebsiella sp. HMSC16C06 | reverse complement strand
AAAAACCGGTGCCTTACCGCTTGGCGATACCCCAATACCGTCGCGGTGAACCGCAAATATCGAAGAAATATGGCTGGGGTACCTGGATTCGAACCAGGGAATGCCGGTATCAAAAACCGGTGCCTTACCGCTTGGCGATACCCCATCCGTACAACGCTAACTGGTGAATGGTGCGGGAGGCGAGACTTGAACTCGCACACCTTGCGGCGCCAGAACCTAAATCTGGTGCGTCTACCAATTTCGCCACTCCCGCAAAAAAGATGGTGGCTACGACGGGATTCGAACCTGTGACCCCATCATTATGAGTGATGTGCTCTAACCAGCTGAGCTACGTAGCCATCTTTTTTTCGCGTAACCTTATCGGCGTTGCGGGGCGCATTATGCGTATTGGGCCTGCGAGCGTCAACCTCTTTTTCAAGGAAAATCGTTGTAATGTGACTGTTTGGTTAGGTTGCGAACAGCTCGCTGCAATATTCGGCAATTATTGGTTATTTATCGTTTTTCAGCGGCATAAATCCTGCAAAAAGAAAACGGACCCCGGAGGGTCCGTTTCGCGTTTCACCGCCCGTCAGGGCTTATTTGTAGGCAGACTGGTGGACGCCCACCGCACGGCCTGATGGATCGTTCATGGTCTTGAACGCTTCATCCCACTCAATGGCTTTCGCTGAAGAGCAGGCCACCGACGGACCGCCAGGGACACACTCCGCCGCGCTCGGCAGCGGGAACAGCTCTTCGAAGATCTCGCGGTACAGATAGCCTTCTTTGGAGGTCGGCGTGTTGTACGGGAAACGGAAGCTCGCCGTTTCCAGCTGCTGATCGCTGATCTGCTTCGCGGCCACTTCTTTCAGCGTATCGATCCAGCTGTAGCCGACGCCGTCAGAGAACTGCTCTTTCTGCCGCCAGGCAACGCTGGCCGGCAGGTAGGATTCAAAGCATTCACGCAGCACGTGTTTTTCCATTTTGCCGTTGCCGCACATCTTATCCTGCGGGTTGATGCGCATCGCCACGTCGAGGAACTTCTTGTCGAGGAACGGCACGCGGGCTTCCACGCCCCAGGCGGACATCGCTTTGTTGGCGCGGGCGCAGTCAAACATATGCAGCGCCTGCAGCTTGCGCACCGTCTCTTCGTGCAGTTCTTTGGCATTCGGCGCCTTATGGAAATAGAGGTAGCCGCCGAACACTTCGTCCGAACCTTCGCCGGAAAGCACCATTTTGATGCCCATGGCTTTAATTTTACGCGACATCAGGTACATCGGCGTCGAGGCGCGAATGGTGGTCACGTCATACGTTTCGATGTGATAGATAACGTCGCGGATCGCATCCAGCCCTTCCTGGACCGTAAAGTGAATTTCGTGGTGTACGGTGCCGAGGTGGTTGGCCACTTCCTGCGCCGCTTTCAGGTCAGGAGAGCCTTCCAGACCGACCGCGAAAGAGTGCAACTGCGGCCACCAGGCTTCGCTACGCTCCTGATCTTCGACGCGACGGGCGGCGAATTTCTTGGTGATAGCCGAGATGACCGATGAATCAAGACCGCCGGAGAGCAGCACGCCGTAAGGCACGTCGGACATCAGGTGGCTTTTCACCGACTCTTCCAGCGCCTGGCGCAGCTCGTTCTTATCGGTAACGTTGTCTTTCACCGCGTCGTAATCGAACCAGTCACGCTGATAGTACTGGCGAATTTCGCCGTCTTTGCTCCACAGGTAGCTGCCCGCCGGGAACTCTTTAATGGTGCGGCATACCGGCACCAGCGCTTTCATTTCGGAGGCGACATAGAAGTTGCCGTGTTCGTCATGGCCCATATACAGCGGAATAATACCGATATGGTCGCGACCAATTAAGTACGCGTCTTTCTCGCTGTCGTACAGGGCGAAGGCGAACATCCCCTGCAGGTCGTCGAGGAACTCAGGGCCTTTTTCCTGATACAGCGCGAGGATCACTTCGCAGTCAGAGCCGGTCTGGAACTGATAGCGATCGCCATACTCCGCGCGCAGCGCCTGATGGTTGTAGATCTCGCCGTTAACGGCCAGCGCATGGGTTTTTTCGGCGTTGTACAGCGGCTGGGCACCGGCGTTGACGTCGACAATAGACAGGCGCTCGTGCGCCAGAATCGCTTTGTCGCTGGCATACACGCCAGACCAGTCCGGACCGCGATGGCGCATCAGGCGGGAAAGCTCCAGCGCCTTTTTACGCAGCTCGCCTGCGTCAGTTTTAATATCCAGTACGCCAAAAATAGAACACATAGCCTTCTCCATTACCCTGTCGTGTTTGATGTTGTGCTGGCTTCGTCTCGTGGCGAAGCCTGAGTGCGTGCTTAAGAAAATGCCGTAAAGGGGGCGCTGGCGCAAGGGGTTTGCGGCCTGAAAAAGAAAAAACGCAACTGTGATTGTTGAACAGTAAAAAAAGAGTATCTTTTGAGCGACTTTATTGAAGAATACGCATTTATAGGCCATTTTTATTAGATGGATGACTTTTGGCAGGCGCTATAAATGAAAAACCACGTCCTGCGACGTGGTTGGCATCAGAAAATATCGATTTCCGCGACGGAAGGGTAAATCCACGACGGGCGAAACGGCATGCTGTCGATGTCATCGAGGGTGGAGACGCCGGAGAGCACCAGAATAGTCTCCAGCCCCGCCTGGAAGCCGGCCAGAATGTCAGTGCGCAGGTTATCGCCGACGATCACTGTCTGCTCGGAGTGAGCCTGCATTTTGTTCAGCGCTGAACGGATGATCCACGGGCTGGGTTTACCGACGTAAAACGGCTTACGGCCGGAGATCTTCTCGATCCCGGCGCACAGCGCGCCACAGGCCGGGTAGAAGCCGCGACCGTGAGTATCCGGGTTGGTGGCAATGAAGCGGGCGCCGTTGGCAACGAAGAAGGCGGCCTTATGCATCATCTCCCAGTTGAATGAACGGGTTTCCCCGACGATGACAAAATCCGGGTTCACATCGGTGATGGTAAAGCCGGCTTTGTACAGTTCGTGGATCAGCGCCCCTTCACCCACCACATAGGCTTTCTTGCCTTCCTGGCGGCGCAGGAAATCGGCGGTGGCCATCGCCGAGGTGTAAAACGCGGTATCCGGCACGTCGATGCCCGCGGTGGCGAAACGGTTAGCCAAATCCTGGCCGGTTTGCGACGGGTAGTTGGTCAGCATTACCAGCGGCATGCCTTTATCGAGGATGCGTTTGATAAACTCGGCAGCGCCGGGAACGGCGACGTTATCGTGCATCAGCACGCCGTCAATATCACAAATTATGTTTTGAATGGTCATGGTGGGTCCAGAATCATTAACAAAGACGAAACTATACTCGTCATCGATGAGGTTTCACATCGCTGGTGGACCATACCCACCAGCGACAGGGTGATGCGGATCGTTTCGCGCTATCAATAAAGAGGCGATTAGCTCTCAAGCAAGCGCTGCAGCAGCGTGCCATTGAGCATAGCGCGTTTGACCAGCGCGAAGGCGCCAATCGCTGAGCGATGGTCGAGGGTAGAACGCACCACCGGCAGGTTCTTGCGAAACGCTTTGAGCGCCTGGGCGTTAATGCAGCCTTCGATGGCCGGAAGAAGGACCTTTTCAGCTTCCACTATTTCGCCGGCGACAACGATTTTTTGTGGGTTGAACAGGTTAATCGCGATGGCGATCGTTTTCCCGAGGTGACGCCCCACGTACTCAATCACCTCGCAGGCCAGGGCATCGCCCTTGTTGGCCGCTTTGCAGATAGTTTTGATCGTGCAGTCATCCGACGTCAGACGGCTCTGGTAGCCCTGCTCAAGCAGGTGGCGAACCCGCTGTTCGATGGCGGCATTGGCCGCGACGGTCTCCAGACAGCCGAAGTTGCCGCAGTGGCAGCGCTCGCCCAGCGGATCGACCTGAATGTGGCCAATTTCGCCGACGTTGCCGTTCCGGCCAATAAAAATGCGCCCGTTAGAGATGATGCCCGCGCCGGTACCGCGGTGCACGCGCACCAGGATGGAGTCTTCGCAGTCCTGACTTGCACCGAAATAGTGCTCGGCCAGCGCCAGGCTGCGGATGTCGTGCCCGACATAGCAGGTGACGTTGAAGCGTTTTTCCAGCGCCCCGACCAGGCCCCAGTTTTCCACCGCAATATGCGGCATATAGCGGATCACGCCGCTTTCCGGGTCGACGAGGCCTGGCAGGATCACCGAGATGGCGATCAGCTCGCGAATTTTGCGCTGACAGTTTTCGATAAAGGTGGCGATGATATTCAGCAGGGCGTGTTCCAGCGTTTCCTGGGTGCGCTCGGGCAGGGGAAAATGTTCCTCTTCCAGGGTCTTGCTGCTTAAATCATACAGGGTCAGAGTGGCGTCATAGCGGCCAAGCCGCACGCCGATGGCGTTGAAGTTGCGGGTTTCAGCGATGATAGAGATAGCGCGGCGGCCTCCGGTGGAGGCCTGCTGATCGACTTCTTTGATCAGGCCGCGCTCAATAAGCTGACGCGTGATTTTGGTCACGCTGGCAGGGGCAAGCTGGCTTTGTTCGGCTATCTGAATGCGCGAGATAGGCCCATGCTGGTCAATCAGGCGGTACACGGCCGCGCTGTTCAGTTGTTTTACGAGGTCAACGTTACCAATTTGAGCTTGTCCGCCTGCTGTCATACTTTTACTTACTCAGTGACGACCTCGTTACCATTAACGATGGTCTTGGTGATTTTATAATCGCGTGTAAAGGCGGTCAGGTTAGCGACCATGCCCGGCGCAATGCTGCCGAGCTGCTTGTCCACACCGATAGCGCGCGCGGGATAGAGCGTCGCCATCCGCAATACTTCGTCCAGTGCCACGCCGCAATGCTCCACCAGATTACGCACCCCTTCAATCATGGTCAGGGAGGAGCCGCTGAGCGTGCCGTTTTCATCTACGCACAGTCCATTGCGGTAGTATATTGTTTTCCCGGCAAAAATGAACTGGTCAATATTCGCCCCCGCCGGCGCGGTGGCGTCGGTGACCAGGCACAGTTTGTCGCCTTTCAGGCGCTTGGCGTTACGTACGTTGGCATAATCGACATGCATCCCGTCGACAATAATACCGCAGTAGACATCCGGCTCGTCAAAAATCGCCCCGGCCAGACCCGGTTCGCGTCCGGTAATGTACGGCATCGCGTTATACAGGTGAGTGGCGAAGGTAATGCCGGCGCGGAAGCCGACTTTCGCCTCTTTCAGCGTGGCGTTGGAGTGGCCGGCGGAGACGACGATCCCGGCGGCAACCAGCTTGCGGATCACTTCCGGCTCAACGCGCTCAGGGGCGAGGGTCACCTTGGTGATCACATCGGCGTTATCGCAGAGGAAATCGACCAGCGCGGCGTCCGGTTTACGCACGTAGTCCGGGTTGTGGGTGCCTTTCTTGACGATATTCAGCCACGGTCCTTCAAGATGCAGACCCAGCGCCTGATTCGGGTGTTTTTGCAGGTATTCGCGCATGACGCGGATACCTTGCTTCATCAGATCGTCACTGGAGGTAATCAGCGTCGGCAGGAAGCTGGTGCAGCCTGAACGTTCGTTCGCCTTCTGCATGATCTCCAGCGTTTCAACGGTGACCGCTTCTGGGCTGTCGTTAAACTGCACGCCGCCGCAGCCATTGAGCTGAACGTCGATAAAACCGGGGGCAATTATTGCGCCGTTGACCGAGCGCTGCTCCATGTCAGACGGCAAATCCGCCAGCGGACAGAGACGTTCGATTAGGCCATCGGCGATAACAACCGCATGGTCATCGAGAATTTCATGACCGGTATAAACCCGGCCCTGGGTTAATGCATACATTACGACCCCCGGTATATACGCCCCATCAGGTCAGCGATCGTTCATTTGCCGCCGGCATGATGATGCATACAAAGAAAAAGAGGGTCCCGCGCAAGTGGCGGGACACGACTACATTACAGACCTTTAATATTTTCAGCTTCTAATTCGTTGAAATATTTCAGGGTTTTCACTTTCAGCTCCATGGTGGACGGCTCGTCGCAGACAATCACCGCCTTCGGATGCAGCTGCAGGCAGGTAATGGTCCACATATGGTTGACGTTACCTTCTACCGCCGCCTGCAGCGCCAGCGCTTTCTGATGACCCAGCACCAGAATCATCACTTCTTCTGCATCCAGCAGGGTGCCTACGCCCACGGTCAACGCGTATTTCGGCACCAGATCCACATCACCATCGAAGAAGCGGGAGTTCGCCACACGGGTGTCATGGGTCAGGGTCTTAATACGGGTGCGGGACGCCAGAGAAGAGGCCGGTTCGTTGAACGCGATGTGACCATCGTTGCCTACGCCGCCCATGAACAGGTGGATTTTACCGTAGGAACGAATTTTTTCTTCATAGCGACGGCATTCCGCATCGATGTCCGGCGCGTTACCATTCAGCAGGTTGATATTTTCTGCCGGAATATCAACGTGGTCAAAGAAATTACGGTGCATGAAGCTATGATAGCTTTCCGGATGCTCTTTTGGCAGGCCGACATATTCATCCATATTAAAGGTGACGACGTGTTTGAAGCTAACCTGGCCTGCTTTATGCATTTCAACCAGCGCTTTGTAGGCGGTCAGCGGAGTGCCACCGGTAGGCAGACCCAGCACGAACGGGCGGTCCGCGGTCGGTTTGAATGCATTAATACGGTTAACGATGTGGCGGGCAGCCCATTTACCGACCTGCTCAGCGGTTACCAGGGGGATCAGTCTCATTCTTCACCTCTATAGTTAAAGTAGATTCTGGCGGATTGGCGCCAGCACTCTGAGGAGAGTATTGCAGCAACTGCGCCGACCGGGGTCAATCCGTGTTGATTTTTTGAATGATAAAATAAGTTTTCGATGTTAGCCAGTGAAAGGGAGGGGGGAATACGATATTTGGTGATAATTATCACAAAAAATACCCGTTTAATTTGCGATACGAATTAATTTTTCACACACTTTGCCGGTAAGTGATAAAACCGACCTTGTTACACAATAAAAAAGTGGCTTTGAAAATGAGCCTCATCGGGGTCTCATAGGGGGAATAAGATGAATATTTTAGGTTTCTTTCAGCGACTGGGTAGGGCGTTGCAGCTCCCTATCGCAGTGCTGCCGGTCGCGGCATTGCTGCTGCGTTTCGGGCAACCAGACCTGTTGAATGTACCCTTCATCGCGCAAGCGGGTGGGGCGATCTTCGATAATCTGGCGCTGATCTTCGCAATTGGTGTGGCATCAAGCTGGTCCAAGGATAACGCGGGTTCTGCGGCGCTGGCCGGCGCAGTAGGGTATTTCGTGATGACCAAAGCGATGGTCACCATCAACCCGGAAATTAACATGGGCGTGCTGGCCGGTATCATTACCGGTCTGGTGGCAGGGGCGGTGTACAACCGCTGGGCCGGCATCAAGCTGCCGGACTTCCTGAGTTTCTTCGGCGGCAAACGCTTCGTGCCGATCGCCACCGGCTTCTTCTGTCTGATCCTCGCCGCGATCTTCGGCTACGTCTGGCCGCCGGTGCAACACGCTATCCACTCTGGTGGCGAATGGATCGTCTCCGCAGGGGCGCTCGGTTCCGGTATCTTTGGTTTCATCAACCGTCTGCTGATCCCAACCGGTCTGCATCAGGTGCTGAACACCATCGCCTGGTTCCAGATTGGTGAGTTCACTAACGCCGCTGGCGCTGTGTTCCACGGCGACATCAACCGCTTCTACGCCGGCGACGGCACCGCGGGGATGTTCATGTCCGGCTTCTTCCCGATCATGATGTTTGGTCTGCCGGGTGCGGCGCTGGCGATGTATCTGGCGGCGCCGAAAGCGCGTCGTCCGATGGTCGGCGGTATGCTGCTGTCCGTAGCCATCACCGCGTTCCTGACCGGGGTAACCGAGCCGCTGGAATTCCTGTTCATGTTCCTGGCTCCGCTGCTGTACCTCCTGCATGCGGTGCTGACCGGTATCAGCCTGTTCATCGCAACGGCGCTGGGTATCCATGCGGGCTTCTCCTTCTCCGCAGGTGCAATTGACTATGTGCTGATGTACAGCCTGCCAGCGGCCAGCAAAAACGTCTGGATGCTGCTGGTGATGGGCGTGGTGTTCTTCTTCGTCTACTTCCTGCTGTTCAGCGCGGTGATCCGCATGTTCAACCTGAAAACGCCGGGTCGTGAAGACAAAGCCGCTGACGTGGTAACGGAAGAAGCCAACAGCAACACTGAAGAGGGCCTTACCCAGCTGGCGACCAGCTATATCGCCGCGGTGGGCGGAACGGACAACCTGAAAGCCATTGACGCCTGTATCACCCGTCTGCGTCTGACTGTGGGCGATTCGGCGAAAGTGAACGACGCGGCCTGTAAACGTCTCGGCGCGTCCGGGGTGGTGAAACTGAATAAGCAAACCATCCAGGTTATCGTCGGTGCGAAAGCAGAATCTATCGGCGATGAGATGAAAAAAGTGGTTACCCGCGGCCCGGTAGCGGCAGCAGCAGCCGCACCGGCTGGCAATGTCGCCACCGCAGCGCCAGCGGCTAAACCGCAGGCGGTAGCGAATGCGAAGACCGTTGAGTCGCTGGTTTCGCCGATTACCGGTGACGTGGTGGCGCTCGAACAGGTGCCGGACGAAGCCTTCGCCAGCAAAGCCGTCGGCGACGGTATCGCGGTGAAACCGACCAGCAACATCGTTGTCGCGCCAGCGGCGGGTACTGTGGTGAAAATTTTCAACACTAACCACGCGTTCTGCCTCGAAACCAACAACGGCGCGGAAATCGTCGTCCACATGGGTATCGACACCGTGGCGCTGGAAGGCAAGGGCTTCAAACGTTTGGTTGAAGAGGGCACGGACGTGAAGGCCGGTGAGCCGATCCTGGAAATGGATCTGGACTTCCTCAACGCCAACGCGCGCTCAATGATCAGTCCGGTCGTCTGCAGCAACAGCGATGACTACAGCGCGCTGGTGATACTGGCGAGCGGTAAGGTCGTTGCCGGCCAGACGCCGCTGTATGAGATTAAAGGCAAGTAAGGCTCCTGAGTCGAGTTTATGCCTCAGCGGCGAAGGGAAACCTTCGCCGCTTTTTTTTCCAGCAATCGGCCCCATAATCCTCTTCTGATACCTATTTTACGTAACTAATAGTTGTCACTACGTCCTGCTTGTAAGATCATGTGCCGTTATACGTTGTTTACGCTTTGAGGAACCCGTGATGAGTGAGGCAGAAGCCCGCCCGACTAACTTTATCCGTCAGATCATTGATGAAGATCTGGCTACCGGTAAACATACCACCGTTCACACTCGCTTCCCGCCGGAGCCGAACGGTTATCTGCACATTGGCCATGCGAAATCCATCTGCCTGAACTTCGGCATCGCGCAGGATTATCAGGGTCAATGCAACCTGCGTTTCGATGACACCAACCCGGTGAAAGAAGATATCGAATACGTGGAGTCGATTAAAAACGACGTGCAGTGGTTAGGTTTCCACTGGTCCGGGGACGTTTGCTACTCGTCTGATTACTTTGATCAGCTGCATCAGTATGCGGTTGAGCTGATCAACAAAGGTCTGGCCTATGTTGATGAACTCTCTCCTGATGAAATTCGCGAATACCGCGGCACCCTGAAAGCGCCGGGTAAAAACAGCCCGTATCGCGACCGCAGCGTGGAAGAAAACCTGGCGCTGTTCGAAAAAATGCGCAGCGGCGGCTTCGAAGAGGGCAAAGCCTGCCTGCGTGCGAAGATCGATATGGCGTCGCCGTTCATCGTGATGCGCGACCCGGTGCTGTACCGCATTAAGTTCGCTGAACATCATCAGACCGGCAACAAGTGGTGCATCTACCCGATGTATGATTTCACCCACTGCATCAGCGATGCGCTGGAAGGCATCACCCACTCGCTGTGTACCCTGGAATTCCAGGACAACCGTCGCCTGTACGACTGGGTGCTCGACAACATCAGCATTCCGGTTCACCCGCGTCAGTATGAATTCTCGCGTCTGAATCTCGAATACACCGTGATGTCCAAGCGTAAGCTGAACCAGCTGGTGACCGAGAAGCACGTGGAAGGCTGGGATGACCCGCGTATGCCGACCATCTCCGGTCTGCGTCGCCGTGGCTACACCGCTGAATCCATCCGCGAGTTCTGCAAGCGCATCGGCGTGACCAAGCAGGACAACACCATCGAGATGGCATCGCTGGAGTCCTGCATTCGTGAAGATCTCAACGAAAACGCCCCGCGCGCGATGGCGGTGATCGATCCGGTGAAACTGGTTATCGAGAACTATCCGCAGGGCGAAAGCGAAATGGTGGCGATGCCGAACCATCCGAACAAGCCGGAAATGGGCAGTCGTGAAGTGCCGTTCAGCGCCGAAATCTGGATCGATCGCGCGGACTTCCGTGAAGAAGCCAACAAACAGTACAAGCGTCTGGTGCTGGGTAAAGAAGTGCGTCTGCGCAACGCCTACGTGATCAAAGCGGAACGCGTGGAGAAAGATGCCGAAGGCAATATCACCACCATCTTCTGCACCTACGATGCCGACACCCTGAGCAAAGATCCGGCCGACGGCCGCAAGGTCAAAGGCGTGATCCACTGGGTAAGTGCGGCGCATGCGCTGCCGGTGGAGTTCCGTCTTTACGATCGCCTGTTCAGCGTACCGAACCCGGGTGCGGAGGAAGATTTCCTCGCGGTAATCAACCCGGATTCGCTGGTGATTAAGCAGGGATATGCGGAGCCGAGCCTGGCGCAGGCCGAAGCAGGCAAAGCTTACCAGTTTGAGCGTGAAGGTTACTTCTGCCTCGACAGTCGCTATGCAAACGCCTCCAGTCTGGTGTTCAACCGCACTGTCGGGCTGCGTGATACCTGGGCGAAAGTCGGCGAATAAATTTCCCTCTCGTAAAAGCGTCGCACCTTGCGGCGCTTTTTTTTTGTTTCAGAATCAGCCAATTAAACTTTTCATTTTCGCGATGCGAATTAATCCTGTTACTGCGCGGTAATAAATAGCGCTTCTGATGTTTCCTGTCATATACAAAAAACCAATGTAATCGCTTTCAGTTCTTCTATTTTTCCCTGATTTTGCAATGACTTCCATGACAAAATTATCAGGGATAAGACTGTAACAAAAAGACATAAATTATGTGCGCTTTGTCATAATCTTAAGCTTTGCCTCACGAAAAACATTGATAATTCGCGTCACGAAAAATAGTCTATCTACAGTGGTTTCGCGGCCTTTTTCACCGCCCCACATTTTGCAGTTTTATTTATTTTTTTAGCGAATGACCGTTGGTCTTCGCCTTTTAAAACGTCAAAGAGGATATGCACATGCGTACGTTTAGTGGCAAACGTAGTACGCTGGCGCTGGCTATTGCCGCCGTCACCGCGATGTCGGGCTGGGTTGTGGTTCCGCAGGCCAGCGCAGCAGGCTTTATCGATGATTCAACCTTAACCGGCGGTATCTATTACTGGCAGCGTGAGCGTGACCGTAAAGATGTCACCGACGGCGACAAATATAAAACCAACCTTTCCCACTCCACCTGGAACGCTAACCTGGACTTCCAGTCCGGCTATGCTGCCGATATGTTTGGCCTTGATATTGCTGCATTTACCGCGATTGAAATGGCCGAGAACGGCGATAGCGGCCACCCGAACGAAATTGCCTTCTCATCGCGCAACAAAGCCTATGACGAAGACTACTCCGGCGATAAGAGCGGTATCAGCCTGTATAAAGCCGCCGCGAAATTCAAATACGGTCCGGCGTGGGCACGTGCGGGCTATATCCAGCCAACCGGCCAGACTCTGCTGGCCCCGCACTGGAGCTTTATGCCAGGTACCTATCAGGGGGCGGAGGCCGGGGCTAACTTCGACTATGGCACGGCGGGCGCGTTAAGTTTTTCCTATATGTGGACGAACGAGTATAAAGCGCCATGGCATATCGAGATGGACGATTTCTATCAGAACGACAAGAAAACCAAAGTTGATTATCTCCACTCCGTCGGCGCCAAATATGATTTCAAAAACGACCTGGTGCTGGAGGCGGCATTTGGTCAGGCTCAGGGCTATATCGATCAGTACTTTGCAAAAGCCAGCTACAAGTTTGACGTCGCCGGCGCGCCGCTGAGCACCAGCTACCAGTTCTACGGCACCCGCGATAAGGTCAGCAACGGCGGGGTCAATGACATCTATGACGGCACCGCATGGCTGCAGGCGTTAACCTTCGGCTATAAAGTGGCGGATGTGCTGGACCTGCGTCTGGAAGGCACCTGGGTGAAGGCCGATGGCCAGCAGGGCTACTTCCTGCAGCGTATGACGCCGACCTATGCCTCTTCCAACGGTCGTCTCGATATCTGGTGGGATAACCGCTCCGACTTTAACGCCAACGGCGAAAAAGCGGTCTTCTTCGGCGCGATGTATGACATGAAAAACTGGGATATGCCTGGCTGGGCATTTGGCGCGTCTTATGTCTACGCCTGGGATGCGAAGCCGGGAAGAATGTCCTCTCCGGATGCGTACTATGACCCTGACTATCGCCTGAAAGAATCGGCTTACAGCCTGGATGCGTTGTATACCGTGCAGGAAGGTCGGGCGAAGGGCACCCTGTTCAAACTGCACTTTACCCAGTACGACAACCATTCCGATATTCCGAGCTGGAGCGGCGGCTACGGCAACATCTTCCAGGATGAGCGCGACGTGAAGTTCATGGTTATCGCCCCGTTCACTATTTTCTGATGCCTGCGCGGCGGGCGTGAGCCTGCCGCACCTCTGGGAGAACGACAATGAAAAAAATGCTGCTTATTGCCATGATGGCCTCGGGTCTGGTGGCCTGCGCCACGTCGCCGGCACCGAAAGAAGACACCAAACTCAAAGATGCCTATAGCGCCTGTATTAATACGGCGGAGGGGAATCCGGACAAGATTGAAGCCTGTCAGAGCGTACTGAATGTACTGAAAGAGGATAAACAGCACCAGCAATTTGCCAATCAGGAGAGCGTTCGCGTCCTGGATTACCAACAGTGTATTCAGGCCACCCGCACCGGCAACGATCAGGCGGTGAAAGCGCGCTGCGACCAGATCTGGAAGGAGATCCGCAGCAATAATACGACCCATTAAATCAGACGTTAGCGGCAAACGGGCGGAGCATACCTCCGCCCGTTTGTTTTTTTAGCGCTGACTCTCCGCCGGCTGATAGCCTCGGCTCAGCCGCACGAACAGCAGCGCGGTGGCAATGAACCCGCACAGCGCGGCGCACATTAGCCACCAGCCCGGCGCGCTTTTATCGCCGGTGAGCTCGACCAGGGCGGTAGAGATAGCCGGCGTCAGGCCGCCGAAAATGGCAGTAGCGAGACTAAAGGCCAGAGAGAATCCCACAGTGCGGACGTACACCGGCATCACTTCGGTGAGCGCCGCCACCATCGCGCCGTTATACATGCCAAAAAAGAACGAGAACCACAGCAGGACCAGCGTCATACGCGTAAAATCGGGCGCGGCGGTGAGCCAGTGCATCACCGGCCAGGTGGTGAGCAGCGCCAGCACGGTAATGCCCATCAGCACCGGGCGACGACCGATCCGGTCAGAGATCGCCCCGCCAATCGGTAACCAGATAAAGTTGGAGATGCCCACCAGCATGGTCACCAGCAGGCTGTCGCGAGCGCTGAGGTGTAGCACCGCTCTGCCGTAGGTCGGCGTATAGACGGTGATAAAATAAAAGGTGGTGGTGGTCATCGCCACCAGTAATGTCCCCGCGCTAATAATGCGCCAGTTCCTGACGATGGTGGTCAGGATCTCCTTGGTATCCGGGCGGTGTTTACGCTGCAGGAATTCCTCTGTTTCCTGCAGCGAGCGGCGCAGCACGAAAATCAGCGGAATAATCAGACAGCCAATGAAGAAAGGGATGCGCCAGCCCCAGTCGGCGATCTCCTCATGCTCAAGCGTGGCGTTCAGCGCATAGCCAATCAACGCCGCCATGACGATAGCCACCTGCTGGCTGGCGGACTGCCAACTGGTATAGAAGCCTTTATTGCCCGGCGTGGCGATTTCCGACAGATAGACCGACACCCCGCCAAGCTCGACGCCCGCGGAAAACCCCTGCAGCAAGCGGCCCACTAACACGAGGATCGGCGCCAGCACGCCGATGGTCTGATAGCCAGGTACCAGGGCGATGAGTAGCGTCCCGCAGCCCATGATCGCCAGGGTGACCATCAGCCCTTTGCGGCGCCCGATTCTGTCGATATAGGCGCCGAGGACCACCGCGCCGATGGGGCGCATCAGGAAGCCCGAACCAAACACCGCAAAGGTCAGCATCAGCGCTGCGAACTCGCTCTCCGCCGGAAAGAAGGTGCGGGCGATATAGGTGGCATAAAAGCCAAACAGGAAAAAGTCGAACTGTTCGAGAAAATTACCGCTGGTCACGCGGAGGATAGCGCCGACGGTGCCGGCGCGCGTGGATTGTTGCGTCATAGGGTGTGCTCTCCATTGTCTTTATCTTGTTTTTATAGAGGTAAGAGGGAGCGGGTTAGTCGCCTGCGACTGCCGCCTGTTTTCCGCGCCGCTTCTCAATTGCCCACTTGAGTAGCGCCGCACAGCGATAAAATCCGTGGGCAAATTTTCCGTAGGGAAGGGTTAAGAACAGGGCCATTACCACCCCGAGGTGAACAGCGAGCAAAATACCCATCCATGAGGTATCCCGTCCCGCCAGCAGCGCCAGGCCGGTGAAGCTGGTCAGCAGCAGTAGCAGGATAAAGCCGCGGTCCATCGGTTTTTGTCGTGCATCGCCGTGCAACGGCGACCGGCGCAGGTTTAGCCACAGCAGGCCAGCCGGCCCCACCAGCAGGCCGATGCCGCCAAGGGTCCCCAGCAGCACCGGGACGCTGAAGAACGGGTAGGGAGCTTCCCGGTCGGCGAAATAGTGATAGCCCGTGGCCACCACGGTGGCGGCGAAGCAGAGCATAAAGCCGTAGAAGGTGAAGTGGTGGAAACGGCGGCGCATCAGCGTGAAGGCGTCATCGGCTTCGTTGCAGCCTTTGCCATGCCCGCCATCGAGATATTTCAGCGTCAACGCATCCTGTGAGGCCTTGGCGATATCAACCGCGTGCGGCTGGCCCGGGGAGATCTCGCGCCAGAAGCGGATCACCCCGGTCATCAGCAAGCCAAAGGCCAGCACGAAGACCGAGCCAAACATCCACGCCAGCAGGTTATGCGGGAATATCTGATAGAAATCGCCCGCCAGCGGCGGATGAAGCAGCGAGCCTTTGAGCCCCATCGCCAGCAGCAGAAAGAAAATCAGTCCGCCGACCAGCGCCAGTACGGTGGTCACGCCAGCCCGGCGGTACAGGCTGCCAAAGGCGGCGGGCTGGGCGTAATGCTGATAAGTTTCCAGCCGAACTTCGGCCATCGCCTTCGGCACGTTAATCGCGAATTCGTGCGGCGGCGCGTACTGACAGGCGTGCAGGCAGGCGCCGCAGTTATGACACAGGTTAGCCAGATAGTTAATATCTGCTTTGCCAAAGGCCAGGCGCTGGGTCATCGCCGGGAATACGGCGCAAAACCCTTCGCAGTAGCGGCAGGCGTTACATACCTGCATCACCCTTTCCACTTCCGCCTCCGGCTCGGTGATGATCTGCGCCTCAATGATCAGCTTCTCAAGCGACTTCATGGTGTTTCTCCTGCTGTGCCGCCCGGGCGGCTTGCTGGCCGGCAATGCGGCCGAAGGTGGTGCCGATCGACATCCCGACGCCGGCGGTATAGCCTTTGCCCAGCACGTTGCCAGCCATCATTTCCCCGGCGACAAACAGGTTGCGGCTGGGTTTACCGGCGAAGTGGACGGCGGCGGTGTCGTCGACGTAGAGCCCGAGGTAGGTGAAGGTGATCCCCGGACGTAAGGCATAGCCGTAGTAAGGCGGCGTATCGATAGGCCGCGCCCAGTGGGTCTTTGGCGGCGTCAGGCCGGCGGTGGCGCAGTTATCCAGGCGGGTATGATCGAACTGGCCTGGCGCGCAGGCGGCATTATAGTCGGCGATGGTTTGCGTAAAGCGTTCGCTGTCCAGGCCGAGCTGGCGGGCCAGCTCGGGAAGGGTGTTGGCCTGAGCGCCGGGAAAGACGGGCGGCATAAAGTGGCCGATGGCTTTGCTGTCGATGATCGAGTAGCCGATTTGCCCGGGCTGGTGGGCGACCAGCCGGCCCCAGATGGCATAGCGTTTGGGCCAGAAATCTTCTCCTTCATCGTAAAAACGGTCGGCATCGCGGTTGACCACTACCCCCAGCGACACGCAGTCGACGCGGGTACAGATCCCGCCATCGTAGAGCGGCGCCCGGGCGTCAATGGCGACGCAGTGGGACTGCGAGGGATCGCCGATAATATCGGCCCCGGCGTCGATCATAAACTTAAGCAGCACTCCCTGGTTGAAGCGGGTGCCGCGGATGAGAAAGTTATCGGCGGGCCATTCACCGCGGTCATTTTGCCCCCAGGCCTCGCGCAGCCATTCGCGGTTGGATTCAAATCCGCCGGCGGCGAGGACGCAGCTTTTTGCAACAATCCGTTCCTCGCCCGCCAGCGCGGCGACAAATTCGCCGTTGCGCAGCTCGAGAGCCTGCACCGGTGTGTTGTAGCGGATCTGCACCCCCATTTGCTCCGCGCTGCGGTAATAGGCATTGACCAGCGCTTTGCCGCCGCCCATAAAAAAGGCGTTGGTGCGGGCCACGTGCAGGGCGCCGGAGAGCGGTGGCTGAAAGTTCACGCCGTGCTGGCGCATCCAGTCCCGGCATTGTGACGAGGTGCGGATCACCATTCGGGCCAGCGCTTCGTTGGTATTCCCCTCGGTGACGCGCAGCAGATCCTGCCAGTACTCTTCTTCCGGGTAGCTGTCGACCAGCACGTCCTGCGGCGCATCGTGCATACAGCGCAGGTTACGCGTGTGCTGCGAGTTGCCGCCGCGCCACTCCCGCGGCGCCGCCTCCAGCAGCAGCACCGAGGCGCCAGCTTCCCGGGCGGTTAAGGCGGCGCATAGCGCGGCATTGCCGCCGCCAATCACCAGTACATCCACCATTATCGGCTCCCTTACAATTTAATTAATTGTTAAATTTGTAATGGGAATGTAGGTGGTAACAGCGGTGAGGCGCTATGGTGTAATGCTAAAGAGGGGTTTAGTGAGCGTAAAGGGTAGCACCCGGCCAGCGGTCAGACTCCACCAGCTGGCGCATGACTTTGCTGAGTATCACTCGAGCCGCAAGGCCTGCCGGAGTGAGTTCATCATCAGACAGACTGACCAGAAAGTTGGGGCGACTGAGTATCGGGTTGACGACGTCGATCACCCTCAGCGCCTGATGGTCGAGGTGGGAGATGGCGGCCCCGGGCTGCAGGGTGGCCCCCAGTCCGCTGCGCACGGCCTGCATCAGCAGGGCCAGACCGTCAATGTCCGCCACCACCTCAACGCTGAGATGATGCTGCTGGCAAACTGCCTCCAGCCTGCCGCGCAGGCCATGGCCCTGGCTTGGCATAATCAACGGCAGGGAGGTGAGCTGGTCAGGGGAGATGTGGTCCTCCTGCAGGGGGGCCAACAGCGCATGGGTGCCAATCAGGAACAGGCGTTCTTCCAGCACCGGTCTGGCGCTCCAGCGCAGGATCTTTTCCTGCTGGAAAACGATAGCTAAATCGAGCTGGCGGGTGTTGATCATCCGCTCCAGATTACCGGAGAGGCTTTCCACCAAATGCAGGCGCACGTCGGGATAGCTTTCGCGCATCGCATTGATGAACGGGACGCCGAGAACGGAGGCGGTGCTGGGGGCCATGCCGACGCTAACGTGGCCTGACAGGCGCGCCTCGCGGGCGGCGAGGATGGCATCATCGGCATGGCGCAGCGCCAGCTGTGCCTGCGAGTAGAAAGCGAGACCCGCGCTGGTGGGCGTGACCCCGCGGGAGGTCCGCTGCAGCAGGCGAATGGCCAGTTCGTTTTCCAGGCGTGCGATCTGCTGGCTGAGCGCCGAGACGCCGATATTAAGATCAAGCGCGGCGCGCCCCATGCTGCCGGTTTCAACAATGCGCACAAAATAGCGTAGCTGGCGAAGTTCCATATCAACTCTCCGGACAAAACGGGGACGCGGGAAGGTCACCTGTGGGACGAGAGCGGTAAGGGCAGCAGAGGCGCCCATAAAAAAGCCAACCGGCAGGTTGGCTTTTCAGTCTCAGCGAAGCGGGGAATTATTTTTCCACCGCGTCGTGGGCGTGTTCGTCCTCGCGGCAATCACCTTCCGCACAATGACCGTACAGATACAGACTGTGGTTGGTCAGGCGGATGCCGTGGCGGGAGGCAATTTCACGCTGGCGTAATTCGATCGAGTCATCGCTGAATTCGATCACTTTGCCGCAGTCGAGGCAAATCAGGTGATCGTGGTGATGCTGCTGGGTCAGTTCGAAAACGGATTTACCGCCTTCAAAATTATGACGAGTCACGATACCGGCATCATCAAACTGGTTGAGTACGCGGTAAACGGTCGCCAGACCGATCTCTTCGCCCATGTCGATCAGGCGTTTATATAAGTCTTCCGCACTGACATGATGGTTATCCGGTTCCTGCAGCACTTCAAGGATTTTCAGTCGAGGAAGTGTGACTTTCAGGCCAGCCTTCTTTAATGCGGTATTGTTGTCAGTCATGCGGAATCTGTCCTGTTGCTAAACGATCTACTTCCTTCAACGGAAGTCATACAGAAATTAACCCGACGTAATGCGTCTCATTATAGAACTGCCACTGGTAAATGAAAACTGCAAGCATCAGGCCTGGTTTGCTGTCAAAAACGAGGCACCAGCTACAAACTGCGTCACGTGCCTCGTAGAATCAGAGGACATTGTACAGATATGTGATTAAAAGTTAAAAACTTGTAGCTATTAGTTTGATTGCTTTTGTCTATTAATGCGACGCAACTCAATGATTGCGCCGCTTAATCATCAGGCGTTTTTGATTTCTTCGAGGTGCAGCTCTTCGGCAACCTGCTTCACCCATTTCTCAACGCGCTCGTTGGTCAGCTCCGGCTGGCGGTCTTCATCAATGGCGAGGCCGACGAAGTGGTCGTCATCCGCCAGGCCTTTGGAGGCCTCAAAATGATACCCGGCTGTCGGCCAGTGACCGACGATGGTCGCGCCGCGCGGCTCAATGATGTCGCGGATGGTGCCCAGCGCGTCACAGAAGTATTCTGCGTAGTCTTCCTGGTCGCCACAGCCGAACAGCGCCACCAGTTTACCATTGAAGTCGATCTCTTCCAGCGTCGGGAAGAAGTCGTCCCAGTCACACTGCGCTTCGCCGTAGTACCAGGTCGGGATACCGAGCAGCAGAATGTCGTGGGCTTCCAGGTCTTCTTTGCTGCTTTTGGCAATGTCGTGAACATCAGCAACATCTTTACCAAGCTGCTTTTGAATCATTTTTGCAATATTTTCGGTGTTGCCGGTGTCGCTGCCAAAAAAGATGCCGATGATTGCCATGAGTAAAATAACCTCTTGAAACTTAAATGATGTGGTAGGGACGCGATGCCCATAGATAACGGCAATCATAGCAGAACAGGCAAGGGCGCGGAAACAGCAATCACGCCCGACTGCACACTCTGCTACACGAATGCGGATTTTTCGCGGAAAGTTAGACTTTTCCCTGGCTGTGCAGGGCGCGCAATTGGGTCATCAGCATCTCTTCAATGAGATCGCTGCGGCTCATATTACGCGCTTCCGCCAGTTCATTGAGCGCATCGACCGCGTCGGCGTTGAGTTTTAACTCGACGCGCTTCAGCCCGCGAACCTTATCGCGTTTCAGCTGGTTACGTTTGTTGATGCGCAGTTGTTCATCGCGCGACAGCGGATTGGTTTTCGGTCTTCCCGGGCGACGCTCGTTTGCGAACAAATCTAATGTCGTACGGTCCGTTTGTTCTTTTGCCATGATTCTGAGTGACTTCGGGGAAACAAGCTGCCGGGCTCTAGCCGGCGCAGATAGCGCGCCATCATACATCAGGCGAACGGCTGCGCCAACGACCGCGGGCATTCTGCGGCGCGGTCGGGCATATTTTAGCCAATCAGGCGGCGATGCTCGTCAGATAGCGGCGGATGGCGCGTAACACCGCCTCGGGTTTCTCGGCATGCACCCAGTGTCCGGCGCCGGCGATGACGTGCGCCCGGGCCTGCGGGAACTGCGCCAGCAGCGCGTCGCGGTAGGCGTCGGTCACATAGGGCGAGTTGCCGCCGGGAATAAACTGCGTCGGGTGCGGCCAGGCCGGAATGGTTTCCCAGCCGACGATATGCGGGTACTGGTCCCACAGCACCGGCACGTTAAAGCGCCATTCGCCGTCGACAAAAGATTTCAGCAGGAACTGAATCACGCCCTCTTCCCGCAGATGCTCACGCATCACCTGCGCCGCCTGCTGGCGACTGCTGGCGGAGGATTCGCTGACGGCGCGGATAGCGGCGAAGATCTCATCATGGCGGCGCACATGATAATCCACCGGCGCGATATCGATCGCCACCAGCCCGCTGATGCGTTCCGGCGCCAGGGCGGTCAACGCCATCACCGCTTTCCCGCCCATCGAATGGCCGATAAAGGTGGCGCGCTCGATCTGGTGCGCGTCAAGCGTATCAAGCAGATCCTGCGCCATGGCGGGGTAGGTCATCTCTGGCGATCGCGGCGACAAACCGTGGTTGCGCATATCGACCTGCACAATATCGTGGTCGGCGATCAGGTCGCGGGCGAGGATGCCCAGGTTGTCCAGGCTGCCAAACAGACCGTGGACCAGCACGATCGGGGAGTGGTTGTGCGGATTCTGTGCAGATTGCGCTCGGCTATTTAATTTCATGGCAAAGTTCTTTTTTTCGCTCCGTCGGGTTAGGGTATTATGTTGGACATTCTGCCATCCGGCTGCAAGACCCAGAAGTTTTCTGAGTTTTACCGCCATCCTGGTTTGACGCTATCCGCGGTTGGGATTTGTACTTATAATCCCAACGATTTGTATTCAGAAAAGATATCGCACTGGATTAAGATGAAAACAATTGAAGTTGATGATGAACTCTATCGCTATATTGCCAGCCACACTCTGCATATCGGCGAGAGCGCATCCGACATTTTACGGCGCATGCTGAAATTTTCCGCCGTTTCCCAACCGGCTACACCGGTCAGCAAAGCCGCGCCGGCACTGGCGCCAGCGCCTGCCGTGGAGGTGAAACCCGCTAACCCGGCGAAAGATAAAGTCCGCGCCATGCGCGAGCTGTTGTTATCTGATGAATACGCCGAGCAGAAGCGTGCGGTGAACCGTTTCATGCTGGTGTTGACGACCCTCTATTCTCTGGACAATAAAGCATTTGCCGAGGCGACTGAGTCTCTGCATGGCCGCACGCGCGTCTACTTTGCAGAAGATGCGCGTACGCTGCTGAAAAGCGGTAATCAGACCAAACCAAAACAGGTTCCTGGTACACCGTGGTGGGTTATCACTAATACCAATACCGGCCGTAAATGCAGCATGATTGAGCACATCATGCAGTCGATGCAGTTCCCTGCGGAGCTGATTGAAAAGGTTTGCGGCACGATCTAGCTTTTTAACATTTGCACCAGAAGGATCAGGCAATGGCAATCGATAAACGTGCGGGGCAGCCTGCGCAACAGAGTGATTTGATTAACGTCGCCCAACTGACTGCTCAGTACTACGTGCTGAAGCCTGAAGTCGGTAATGCGGAGCATGCGGTAAAATTCGGCACCTCTGGCCATCGCGGTAGCGCGGCGCGCCACAACTTCAACGAACCGCATATCCTGGCCATCGCCCAGGCCATTGCGGAAGATCGTGCGAAGAACGGGATCACCGGTCCGTGCTATGTCGGCAAAGATACCCACGCTCTCTCCGAGCCGGCGTTTATTTCGGTGCTGGAAGTGTTAACCGCCAACGGCGTTGACGTGATCGTGCAGGAAAACAACGGCTTCACTCCGACGCCGGCAGTCTCCAACGCGATTCTGGTGCATAACAAAAAAGGCGGTCCGCTGGCGGACGGCATTGTGATCACCCCGTCACACAACCCGCCGGAAGATGGTGGTATCAAGTACAATCCGCCAAACGGCGGCCCGGCTGATACCAACGTCACCAAAGTGGTGGAGAACCGCGCCAACGAACTGCTGGCCGCGGGCCTGCAGGGCGTGAAACGCATTTCTCTGGACGCGGCGCTGGCTTCTGGTCACGTTAAAGAACAGGATCTGGTGCAGCCGTTCATTGAAGGGCTGGCGGACATCGTCGACATGGCGGCGATCCAGAAAGCGGGCCTGACGCTGGGCGTCGATCCGCTGGGCGGGTCCGGTATCGAATACTGGAAACGCATTGGCGAACACTACAAGCTCAATCTGACCATTGTGAACGATCAGGTTGACCAGACCTTCCGCTTTATGCACCTCGATAAAGACGGCGCCATCCGTATGGACTGCTCCTCAGAGTGTGCGATGGCGGGCCTGCTGGCGCTGCGCGATAAGTTCGATCTGGCGTTTGCTAACGATCCGGATTACGACCGCCACGGGATTGTCACCCCAGCCGGGTTGATGAACCCGAACCATTACCTGGCGGTAGCGATCAACTACCTGTTCCAGCATCGTCCGCAGTGGGGCAAAGAGGTGGCGGTGGGTAAAACGCTGGTCTCCTCCGCGATGATTGACCGCGTGGTGAACGATCTGGGCCGCAAGCTGGTGGAAGTGCCGGTGGGCTTTAAATGGTTTGTCGACGGCCTGTTCGACGGCAGCTTCGGCTTCGGCGGCGAAGAGAGCGCCGGGGCCTCCTTCCTGCGCTTTGACGGCACGCCATGGTCCACCGATAAAGACGGCATCATCATGTGCCTGCTGGCGGCGGAAATCACCGCGGTGACCGGGAAAAACCCGCAGGAGCATTATAACGAACTGGCCGAACGCTTCGGTGCGCCGAGCTACAACCGTCTGCAGGCTTCCGCAACCTCCGCGCAAAAAGCGGCGCTGTCCAAGCTCTCTCCGGAAATGGTCAGCGCCGACACCCTAGCGGGCGATCCGATCACTGCTCGTCTGACCGCGGCGCCGGGCAACGGGGCGGCGATTGGCGGCCTGAAGGTGATGACCGACAACGGCTGGTTCGCGGCGCGTCCGTCAGGCACCGAAGACGCCTACAAGATCTACTGCGAAAGCTTCCTCGGCGAAGAACATCGCAAGCTGATTGAAAAAGAAGCGGTAGAGATTGTCAGTGAAGTGCTGAAGAACGCGTAACCGCAGCAAACATCAGGCCCCTTGCGGGCCTGATTTTTTTCGCAAGGATAGCGATGAAAATACAACGGAAGACCCTGTTTTTATTCTGGGCGTGGATGGATCTCTTTTTCGTCCTGCAATTCTTATGGTGGAATATTGCCCACCGCCGCCTCCCTTTTTACGACGATCTGCTGGCTTATCTCCAGCTGCTGCATACTTACGGCTCTGGGGCGGTCTGGCTGTATCCGCTGAATGTTCTGCTGATTATCAGCATCCCGCTATCGATGATCCTCTTTTTCCGTCAGAGCCGCTATGCGCTGTGGCTGGCCTGGGGGCAGGCGCCGCTCAGACTGGTGTTTATGCAGCCTTCGCTGTCGCTGGGTCTGTGGCTGATTCAGGCTGCCGGCGTCAGGCATGTAGCGATCCTGGCCGGTTTTCTGCTGCTCTCTGAAGGGCTGAAAATCGCCAGCCTCTGGTACTGCAGAGGCGGGATTCAGGGCATAAAGCGATAGCCAATGCCTGTTTCAGTCAGCAAATGCTGCGGCCGTGCCGGATCGGCCTCCAGCTTTTGTCGCAAATGACCCATATAGATCCGCAGATAGTGGCTGTGCTCCACGGCGTTAGGCCCCCACACCTGATTCAGCAACTGGCGCTGGGTAAGCACTTTGCCGGGATTATTCAACAGCGCCGCCAGCAGACGAAACTCGATGGGCGTCAGGTGGATCTCTTCGCTGCCGCGCAGGATGCGGCGGGCGGGGATATTGACCTCCAGGTCGGCGAAGCGCACCACTGGCTCATCGTCCTGCGCCGCGCCGTGGCGACGCAGCGCAACGCGCAGGCGGGCCTGCAATTCGCCGATGCCAAAGGGTTTACTTAAGTAGTCATCGGCGCCGGCATCCAGGGCGGCAATTTTGTCATGCTCTTCGCTACGCGCTGACAGGACGATAATCGGCATCTGGCTCCACTGACGCAGGTCGCGAATAAAATCAATGCCGTCACCATCCGGCAGGCCCAGATCGAGGATCGCGAGGTCGGGCTTACGGGTAGCGGCTTCAATCAGCCCACGCTGCAGGGTTTCCGCTTCAAATACGCGCATGCCGTCGGCTTCCAGCGCGGTGCGCAGAAAGCGTCGGATAGCGTGTTCGTCTTCGATAATCAGAACGTTAATCACAATTCCTCAGGTAGCTCTTCCAGTTCAGGGGGCGTTTCTCCCGGCAGTGTAACACGGAATGAGGCACCGCCCTCGGGCCGGTTGCTGGCGGAGATGGTCCCGCCGTGAACGTCGACGATGGCCTGACAGATGGCAAGGCCCAGCCCGACGCCAGGGATCGCCGACTCTTTGTTGCCGCGGGCGAATTTATCAAAGATAGCCTGTTCCTGGCCTGCCGGGATCCCCGGACCGTTATCCCATACCTCCAGCGACAGCTGCCGGGCG
Organism: Klebsiella sp. HMSC16C06; assembly: GCF_001808325.1. Classification (NCBI taxonomy): domain Bacteria; kingdom Pseudomonadati; phylum Pseudomonadota; class Gammaproteobacteria; order Enterobacterales; family Enterobacteriaceae; genus Klebsiella; species Klebsiella sp. HMSC16C06. The sequence continues at coordinate 511,905 of NZ_KV793012.1, read as the reverse complement.
TCCGCCTCGGCGCGGATGCCGATGTTCGCCCGGGCGCCGGCATACTTATGGGCATTTTCCAGCAGGTTGATCAGCACCCGCTCGAACAGCGGCCCGTCGACATGCACCAGCTGGAGGGGATCGGGGAGATCCAACTGAATGTGCTGGCCGCCGAGGCTCGGTTCGAGCATGCGCAGCGCGCTGCCGACCACTTCCTCCAGCGTCAGCCACTCCTTATGCAGATTAAAGCCGCCGGACTGGATCCGCGCCATATCCAGCAGGTTGTTCACCAGACGGGTGGTGTTGAGCACATGCTGGCGAATTTCATTGGCCTGCGGAGCATGCTTTGAACCTTCGCTGGCCAGATCGAGGGTCAGAATTTCCGCCTGGCCAAACAGCACGGTCAGCGGAGTACGCAGATCGTGCGACAGGGCGGCGAGCAGCGAGTTACGCAGGCTTTCCCGCTCGCTGGTCAGCCGGGCCTGCTCTTCGCTGGCGGTCAGGGTGAGGCGCTCCAGGGCGCTGGCCACCAGCAGGGTAAAGGTCTCCAGCAACCGCTGCTGCTCCGGGATCATCAGCTGGCGCAGATTCTCCGGCTCCACCACTAAGAGCCCCCAGGTGCGGGCGGCGCTCTTCAGCGGTAAAATTTGGTACGGCACGCCGGGCAGGGTATCGGTGCCGGCGCCGGCAGGCTGCCCCTTATCAAAGCTCCAGCGGGCGATGGCGTCATCCCATGGGGTCAGCCCTGGCTGGTGGGTTAAGGGCAGCAGTTTTCCCTGGGCGTCCGGCAGCAGCAACTGGCTGCGGGCCTGAAAGGTGGAGGCGATGAAGCGCTCGCTGGTGGTGGCGATATCCTGCTGGCTACGACCCACCGCCAGTGCTTTAGACATCTCATACAGGTGGCGGGTACGGCGTTCACGGTAGCGCGCCACCCGCGCCTGGTAGCGTACGCCAGCGGTGAGGTTACCGATAAGCAGGCCCACAGTGAGCATCACGCCGAAGGTGAGCAGATACTGGACATCTGACACCGCCAGCGTCCCGCGCGGGGCGACAAAAAACAGATCGAAGCTGATAACGTTGATCACCGTCGCCAGCACCGACGGCCAGCGGCCATAGACCAGGGCGATGATCACCACCCCCAGCAGATAGAGCATCACCAGGTTGGCGGCTTCGAAGGCCATCAACCACTGCATGGCCACCAGGGTAATGATGGCGCATAGCGCCACCGCCACCGCGCAGCCCTGCAGCTGCAGGCGCCACTTTTCCAGCGCCGTACGGCTGTCGTTGGCCCGGGCAGGGAGAGGGGACGGTTTTTCATCGAGGGCGATCACCACCAGATCGAGGTCCGGCGCATGGCGAGCCAGACGGTCGGCGAAGCCGCTGCGATCCCACCAGCGGCGTTTGCGCTGGCGGCCGATGACGATTTTGCCGAGGTTATGCTCGCGGGCGTAATGGAGAACCGCTTTCTCTTCCGACGGGTCGGAGAGGGTGGCGGTTTCGGCGCCCAGCTCCTGGGCCAGACGCAGCGCGGCGAGAATAGCCCGCCGCCGGGCTTCCGGCAGCCGGTGCAGGGAAGGGGTCTCGACATACACTGCATGCCAGACGCTGCCCAGGCGGGCGGCGAGCCGGGCGGCGGCGCGTACCAGCTTTTCGCTGCCGGTGTTGTGCCCGATACAGAGCAGGATCGCATCGCGGGTGTGCCAGACTTTCTCCTGGCCCTGGCGGTCGCGCCAGGCGCGCATCTGCTCATCGACGCGGTCAGCGGTGCGGCGCAGAGCCAGTTCACGCAGCGCAATCAGGTTTCCCTTGCGGAAAAAGTTTTCGATGGCGCGCTCGGCCTGGCCGCCGATATAGACTTTGCCCTCATTGAGCCGCTGGCGCAGATCGTCAGGGGGGAGGTCCACCAGCACCACGTCGTCCGCGGCGTCAAAGAAGGGGTCGGGAACGGTCTCCCGCACCTGCACGCCGGTGATCCCGCTGACGACGTCGTTCAGGCTTTCCAGATGCTGGACGTTGACGGTGGTAAAGACATCAATTCCGGCCTCCAGCAGTTCATCCACATCCTGCCAGCGCTTCGGATGGCGGGAGCCGGGCGCATTGCTGTGCGCCAGCTCATCCACCAGAATCAGTGCCGGACGGCGGGCGAGGGCGGCGTCGAGATCGAACTCATACACGTACCGCCCGCGATGAGCGAGCCGCCGCGGCGGCAGGGTGCTCAGGCCCTCCAGCATCGCAGCGGTCTCTTTTCGGCCGTGGGTCTCCGCCACGCCAATCAGAATATCCAGCCCCTGGGCGCGCAGCCGCTGCGCTTCCGCCAGCATCGCCCAGGTTTTCCCCACCCCGGCGCAGGCGCCGAAGAACACTTTCAGTTTGCCGCGATGCGGGGCGGCGGTGTGCTGCAGCAGGCGGTCAGGGTCCGGGCGCAGCGGCTCGTCACTCATTTACTTATCCTTCAGGGCATCCAGCGCCATATTGAGTTGCAGTATATTGACCTCCGGCTGACCAAGGAAGCTCAGCAGCGGGGTTTGTGTGGCCTGGTTCACCAGCTGGCTTACCTGCTCAACGCTCAGCTGACGCGCTTTAGCCACCCGGGGGACCTGCCACAGCGCGGCGGCCGGGGTCAGGTTGTTATCGAGACCGCTCGCCGAGGTGGTGACCAGCTCGACCGGCACCCGCGGGTCGGCGTCCGGGTTCGCGGCGCGCAGGGCCTGTACGCGCTCGCTCACCGCTTTATCCAGCGCCGGGTTGCTGGCGGCAAGGTTGCTGCCGCCTGACGCCATGGGATTATCCGCCGTCTCAGCGGTGGCCGACGGGCGGCCCTGGAAATAGCCTGCGGCAGTAAAGTTCTGGCCAAGCAGTCCGGAGCCGCGCACCTCACCGTTCAGGCGGATCAGCGAGCCGTTGGCCTGTGAGTGAAACCACCATTGTCCCAGGCTGGTGGTCAGCAGAGGATAGACGCCGCCGGTGAGCAGCGTTAACAGAATAAATAGCACAAGTGCTGGACGAATCAATGACATAGTTTTTTCCTCACACCAGACCGCTCAGGGTCAGCAGCAGGTCGATGACTTTAATACCGATAAAGGGCACCAGCAGACCGCCGAGGCCGTAGATCCACAGGTTGCGGCGCAGCATCGCCGAGGCGGAGAGTGGGCGATAGCTCACGCCTTTCAGGGCCAGCGGGATCAGGAAGACGATGATCAGCGCGTTAAAGATAACGGCGCTAAGGATCGCTGATGACGGCGAATGCAGGCCCATCACGTTCAGCATGGCCAGCTGGGGATAGACCGCGGCAAATGCCGCCGGAATAATGGCGAAATATTTCGCCACGTCGTTGGCAATACTGAAGGTAGTCAGCGAGCCGCGCGTCATTAACATCTGTTTACCGATATGGACCACCTCAATCAGCTTGGTGGGGTTGGAATCCAGGTCGACCATGTTGCCCGCTTCCTTCGCCGCCTGGGTGCCGGAGTTCATGGCCACCGCCACGTCGGCCTGAGCCAGCGCGGGCGCATCGTTGGTGCCGTCGCCGGTCATCGCCACCAGCCGACCTTCCGACTGATACTGGCGGATCAACGCCAGTTTGGCTTCCGGCGTCGCTTCGGCGAGGAAATCATCGACCCCGGCCTCGGCGGCGATCGCCGCGGCGGTCAGGCGGTTATCGCCGGTGATCATCACCGTTTTAATGCCCATTTTGCGCAGCTGGGCGAAACGTTCTTTGATACCGCCTTTAACGATATCTTTGAGCGAAATAATCCCCAGCACCTTTTCCCCTTCGGCGACCACCAGCGGCGTGGCCCCCTGGCGGGCGACCTCTTCCACCTGCTTATCGACATCGGCAGGGAAGTGGCCGCCGTTGGCCTCCACGTGGCGGCGAATGGCGTCCACCGACCCTTTGCGGATCATGCGTTGATCAATATTGATGCCGCTCATCCGCGTTTGCGCGGTAAAGGGGACAAAGGTGGCGTGCAGCGACTGCAGATCGCGTTCGCGCAGGTTAAAGCGCTGTTTCGCCAGCACCACGATGCTGCGCCCCTCAGGGGTTTCATCCGCCAGCGAGGAGAGCTGGGCGGCGTCGGCGAGGGTTCGCTCTTCCACGCCGCGCGCCGGCAGGAAGGCGGAAGCCTGACGGTTGCCGAGGGTAATGGTCCCGGTTTTATCCAGCAGCAGGACATCGACGTCGCCAGCGGCCTCCACCGCGCGGCCACTGGTGGCGATGACGTTGGCGCCGAGCATACGACTCATCCCGGCGACGCCGATGGCCGACAGCAGCCCGCCGATGGTGGTCGGGATCAGGCACACCAGCAGGGCGACCAGCACGGTAACGCTGACCGCATTGCCGCTCCACGCCGAAAACGGCCAGATGGTGGCGGTGGCCAGCAGGAACACCAGCGTCAGGGCGATCAGCAGGATCGTCAGGGCGATCTCGTTCGGAGTTTTACGGCGCTGGGCGCCTTCCACCATGGCGATCATCCGGTCGAGGAAGGTTTCTCCCGGGTTCACGCTGCAGCGGATCACCAGCCAGTCGGAGAGAATGCGTGTCCCGCCGGTCACCGAGGCAAAATCGCCACCGGATTCACGGATCACCGGGGCAGACTCGCCGGTAATGGCGCTTTCGTCCACCGAGGCGCCGCCTTCGATGACTTCGCCATCGCAGGGGATAATATCCCCGGCTTCCACCAGCACCACGTCGCCTTTGCGCAGGTCTTCCGCTGGCACGTGGTCGACCGTCGCGTCATGCTGCGGGGCGCGCAGTTTGCGGGCGAAGGCCGTTTTTTTCACCCCTTTCAGGCTGTTGGCCTGGGCTTTGCTGCGGCCTTCCGCCATCGCTTCGGCAAAGTTAGCGAACAGCACGGTAAACCACAGCCAGATGCTGACGGCGGCGGTAAAGGTGGCGCTACCGGTCAGGGCGCCGCCAGCCATGGCGATCGCCAGCAGGGTGGTTAACAGACTGCCCACCCAGACGATAAACATCACCGGATTGCGCCATTGCACCATCGGGCTGAGTTTTTTCACGGCATCCAGCAGCGCCTGGCGCACCAGCGTCGGCTCCAGCAGGGCTAATTGTTTGCGACTCATAACAGGGTGCTCCGCATCGCTCAAAGTAAGGAAAAGTGTTCAGCCAGCGGGCCAAGCGCCAGCGCAGGAATAAAGGTCAGGGCGCCCACCAGCAGCACGGTGCCGATCAGTAAACCGATAAACAGGGCGTCGTGGGTGGCCAGGGTGCCGGGGCTGGCCGGTTGAATTTTCTTCGCCACCAGCGAGCCGGCGATGGCCATCACCGGAATGATGACGGCGAAGCGGCCGACCAGCATGCAGAACGCCAGCAGCAGGTTCCAGAACGGCGTCGCCGCACCCAGGCCAGCGAAGGCGCTGCCGTTGTTATTGGCCGCCGAGGTGACGGCGTACAGCACTTCGCTAAAGCCGTGCGGTCCAGGGTTGAACATCCCGGCGCGGCCGGCGTCGGTCATCATCGCCAGCGCCGTGCCAAGCAGCACCAGCGTCGGGGTGACCAGAATGGCGAGGGCGATCATTTTCATTTCCCGGACATCGATTTTCTTCCCGAGGTACTCCGGGGTGCGGCCGACCATCAGCCCGGCGATAAACACCGCCAGCATGACGAACAGCAGCATGCCGTACAGGCCCGAACCGACGCCGCCGAACACCACTTCGCCAATCTGCATCAGCCACATCGGCACCATGCCGCCCAGCGCGGTGAAGGAGTCATGCATGGCATTGACCGCGCCGCAGGAGGCGGCAGTGGTGATCACCGCGAACAGACTGCTGGCGAGAATACCGAAGCGACTCTCTTTACCTTCCATATTCAGGCTACTGTCAGCGCCCAGCGTCAGCAGGTGGGGGTTGCCGCGAGTTTCCGCCCACATCACCACGGCGACGCAGAGGATAAAGATCAACGTCATTGCCCACAGGATGGCGCGTCCCTGACGTCGATCGCTCACCACCTCGCCGAAGGCGAAGCACAGTGCCGCCGGGATCAGGAAGATTGCCAGCATCTGCACGAGATTGGTCAGCGCGGTCGGGTTTTCAAACGGGTGAGCGGAGTTGGCGTTAAAGAAACCGCCGCCGTTGGTGCCCAGCAGCTTAATCGCTTCCTGCGAGGCGACAGGCCCCATCGGCAACAGCTGGTGCGCCCCTTCGAGGGTGGTAAAGGGCTGGTAGGCCAGCAGATTCTGCGGCACACCCTGCTGAATAAAGAACAGGGCCACCAGCAGGGAGAGCGGCAGCAGCAGCCACAGGGTAATGCGCGTCAGGTCGACCCAGGCATTGCCAAGGGTGGACATTTTCTGCCGGGCGAAGGCGCGGGTCAGGGCGAATACCACGGCGATCCCGGTGGCGGCAGAGAGGAAATTCTGCACCGTCAGGCCGACCATCTGGCTGAGATAGCTCATGGTGCTTTCGCCGGCGTAAGCCTGCCAGTTGGTATTGCTGACAAAGCTGACCGCCGTGTTGAGCGCCAGATCCCATGACAATCCCGGCAGATGCTGCGGGTTAAACGGCAACACGCCCTGGAGCATCAGCAGGGCAAACAGGGCCAGGCCGCCGAGGGCGTTAAACAGCAGGATCGCCAGCAAATACTGCAGCCAGCCCATCTCCTCGGCGCGGATCCCGGCCACGCGCCACAGGACGCGCTCGACGCCGGCCAGGCCGGGAAGCGGGATATCGTTCACCATCCTCGCCAGACACGTCCCCAGCGGGCGCGCCAGCACCAGCAACACCAGCAGGTAGCTGGCTAATAATAAAAATCCCTGGGCAGCCATCAGAATGCCTCCGCGTGTATCAAGGCATAAACCAGATAAGCCAGTAACAGGAACACCAGCCCAACGCCAGTGAGTACGCCTGCAGTCACAATCCACCTCCGGGTGTCTTTTTTGATTTACCGGGAGAATAGAAATTACGGCGCAAAGATTTCGCAAAAATCGGCGGGCGCGGTGTAAAAAAAGTATAAAAATGACAAAGGCACAATTTAACTGATGGTTAGTATTAATTTAACTTTTTTGTAACTAATTTACGTGGTGAATGTAAATTAAGTATAAATACGTGCTTTTTAGTGGTCGGATGAGTAGTAAAATTACAACCATAGCGGTATTATTTTGCTCAGACAAACATGATTAATTTTACCGGCGCTGCTTGCCGGCCTGACAAAGGGGAGAGAAATGATGGCGTTGTACAAAGCTTATCCTGCTCATATTATTTTACTGCGTCGTGCTTTCGCCGTCGTGGCTGGCGTCGCGGCGCTGCCGGTGATGCTGTTCTGGAAAGATCGCGCCCGCTATTACAGCTGGCTGCACCGGGTGTGGTCGAAAACCAGCGAGCAGCCGGTGTGGATGGCGCAGGCGGAAAAAGCCGCTCACGATTTCTATTAATCCGTCCTGCTGCGACGAAGACAAGAAAACCGCCGGTTGCCCCCGGCGGTTTTTTTTCGTCGCTTGTCTACACTCGTTTTCATGCACCGCAGTGGAATTGGCAGGTGCTTATTTTGCCGGAGCGCGCTATTTTTTCCGGCTTATATCATGAGATGAGTTTTGCTGACGGATATTGAGGAGTTATATGGCCACCCATCTGGTCTGGTTACGCACGGATTTACGCATTCACGATAACCTGGCGCTGGCCGCCGCCTGCCGGGATCCGCAGGCGCAGGTGCTGGCGCTGTATATCGCCACTCCGGGGCAGTGGCGTGAGCATCACCTGGCGCCGCGGCAGGCCGCGTTTATCGTCAGCCATTTGCACAGTCTGCACACCGCGCTGGCGGAACGGGGCATACCGCTGTGGGTCGAAGAGGCGGATGATTTTACCGCCAGCGTCGAACGGCTGGTCCATTTCTGCCAGCAGCACCAGGTCAGTCACCTGTTCTACAACTATCAGTACGAATTCAATGAACGTCAGCGCGATGCCGCCGTTGAGAACACCTTGCGCGATGTCATTTGCCAGGGCTTTGACGACAGCGTCCTGTTGCCGCCCGGCAGCGTCATGACCGGCAGCGGCGAAATGTATAAAGTTTTCACGCCGTTTAAGAATGCGTTTATTCGCCGTCTGCGGGACGGGCTCCCGGCGTGCGTGGCGGCGCCGAAGCCGCGCCAGGCGCCTGCCCGCCAGGCGCCGCCGCTGCCTGAGCTCAACTACCCGCAAACGCCGTTCGATGGGCTGCTGTTTGCCGCGGATGAAAAAACGGCGCTGGCGCGGCTGCGCGCGTTTTGTCAGCAACCGGCGGCGGAGTATGAGGGGCAGCGTGACTTCCCCGCCGTGGAAGGGACCAGTCGCCTGTCGCCCTGCCTGGCCACCGGGGTGTTGTCACCGCGCCAGTGCCTGCATCGTCTGCTGACGGAACACCCCGCCGCGCTGGACGGCGGGGCAGGCGCCACCTGGCTTAATGAGCTGATCTGGCGCGAGTTTTACCGCCATCTGATGGTCTACTATCCGAAACTCTGTAAAGGACGCCCGTTTATCGCATGGACTGATAAGGTCGCCTGGCGTGAAGATGACGCCGCCCTGCAGGCCTGGCAGCGCGGGGAGACCGGCTTTCCGATAGTCGATGCCGCGATGCGCCAGCTTAACGCCACCGGCTGGATGCATAACCGGTTGCGCATGATTGTCGCCAGCTTCCTGACGAAAGATCTGCGCCTCGACTGGCGGGCAGGGGAGCGCTACTTCATGAGTCAACTGATTGATGGCGACCTGGCGGCGAACAACGGCGGCTGGCAGTGGGCGGCCTCGACAGGCACCGACGCCGCGCCCTATTTCCGCATATTTAACCCCACCACCCAGGGCGAGAAGTTTGATAAGCAGGGGGTGTTTATGCGTCGCTGGCTGCCTGAGCTGGCAAAGGTGCCGGAGAAGGCGCTGCATCAGCCATGGGCGTGGGCGGATAAACAGGGGATCAAACTGGATTATCCGCGCCCGATAGTCGATCACAAACAGGCGCGGCAGGAGACGCTGGCGGCCTGGGAGGCCGCCAGAAAAGGAATTACTCCACCGCCAGACGGCGGGTCCTGACCTTCAGCGAGTGATACAGCCAGATGACCAGCACCACGCCGACACAGGCCAGCGCGCCCCAGGTGATCTGGCTGAAGACCTTGATGTAGGCGTCAATGGAGTAGTTCACTGCCCCGGCGGCGTCGAAGGACGCCTGCGAGGTCTGGTCGGCGATGACGCCGGCCAGATAGTTGGCGATGGCCCCGGAGAGCAGCATATAGATACCGGTCAGCACCCCGGTGACCCCCGGGATCTCAATGCGGGTGATTTGCGACATGGCGACCGGGTCGATAAACAGTTCGGCAAAACCCATCACCGCCAGCCCCAGCACCATCAGCGGCATGGACGACTGGCCATAGGCCGCGGACCAGCGGGCGCTGAGGGTCAGGATGCAGAACCCGGCGCTCATCAGGCCCAGACCGAGGGCAAATTTCCCCCAGATGCGCACGGTGCGATTGCCACCGACGCTCTCTTTCACCAGCCACGCCAGCACCATCCCGCAGAGCATCACCGCGAAGGCGTTGACCGACTGGAACATGGCGGTAGGGACTTCGTAGCTCATGATATGGCGATTAACGAAGCGGTCAATATACAGGCTGATGGAGCTCCCGCCCTGCTGGGCGAAGGCCCAGAACAGCAGGCTAAACGCGGTGAGGACGACGATCAGGCGCAGATCCTTACGCTGTTTATCGGTTTCAGCGCGCAGGTAGATCCGCGCCAGCACCGCCAGGCCGATAACGGTGGCCACGATCAGGGCATACACCGACCACTCCTGCCAGAACAGCACGGCGATCAGCAGCGGGGCGGTAACCAGCAGCACCAGCAGCCAGCCCCAGTTCGGCAGCAGGAAGCGGCGCGCGCACAGCGCCTGGCGGTTGACGCCGGCAGTATGCTGGAAGTGACGGTTGCCGCAGAGAAAAATCACCAGTCCCGCCACCATGCCGATGGCCGCCAGGGCAAAGCCCATCGCCCAGCTATACTCCTCCTGTACGTAGCCGCAGGCGATCGGCGCGATAATCGAGCCGATATTGCCCGCGGCATACATCAGCGAGAAGCCGCCGTCGCGACGCGGATCGGCAGGTTCGTAGAGTTCGCCCAGCAGACAGCTGACGTTGGATTTAAACAACCCGTAGCCGCAGACGATGATCGCCAGCGACAGGTAGAGGAAGACTGGGGCGGTTTCGCTGGCTCCGAGCACCAGATGGCCAATGGCCATCAGCAGCGCGCCGAGCATGACCGCCATCCGGTTGCCTAACAGCTTATCGGCCAGATAGCCGCCGAGGATCGGCGTGACATAGACCAGCGAACAGTAGGCGCTGAACAGGGCATAGGCGTGGTTATCGTCATATTTGAGCTGATTGGTGAGATAGAGGATCAGCAGGGCGCGCATGCCGTAGAAGCTAAAATATTCCCAGATTTGCAGCGCCACGACGTAGTAAATCGCCCGCGGTTGCGATGATGTTGTCTTCATGAGAAGTGTGGTTTCCTGGCGTAAAGCGAAAGTCGATCGTTCTGCATGAATAGCGCTTTATTAGTCATATTCATGGCTTGAGGGGCTTTCTGTTTATTTAATATGCTTTATTAATGCATAAATATACACGAATGCGCGATGGGGTGGGTAGACAAAATGCGGGATTAACAAAAAAGTCATGGTCGGTGCCGGTTGTGGACTATCGACGGCCCGAATGGATCTGGTTATGTTATGCCTTTGTATACCCTGATTATCTGCTGGAGTGGCGATGAAAAATAGCGAACTGGAACAACTGATAAACGACAAGCTCAATAGTGCGGCCATCAGTGATTTCGCCCCTAACGGTCTGCAGGTGGAAGGACGTGATACGGTGCAAACGATCGTCACCGGGGTGACGGCCAGCCAGGCGCTGCTGGATGAAGCCGTTCGGCTGCAGGCGGATGCGGTGATCGTCCATCATGGCTATTTCTGGAAAAACGAGTCGCCAGTGATCCGCGGCATGAAGCGCCGCCGCCTGAAGACTCTGCTGGCCAACGATATCAATCTCTACGGCTGGCACCTGCCGCTGGATGCCCACCCGGAGCTGGGCAACAACGCGCAACTGGCGCATCTGCTGGGGATTAACGTGCTGGGTGAAATCGAACCGCTGGTGCCTTGGGGCGAACTGTCGATGCCGGTTTCCGGCCTCGAACTGGCCTCGTGGATCGAAGCGCGGCTGGGGCGCAAGCCGTTATGGTGCGGCGATACCGGGCCGGACACCGTCAGCCGCGTCGCCTGGTGTACCGGCGGCGGCCAGAGCTTTATCGACGCCGCGGCGCGCTTTGGGGTGGATGCGTTTATTACCGGCGAGGTGTCGGAACAAACTATTCACTCTGCCCGCGAACAGGGGCTGCATTTTTATGCCGCCGGCCACCACGCCACCGAGCGGGGCGGCATTCGCGCCCTCAGTGAATGGCTGACGGAAACGACCGACCTGGATGTCACCTTTATTGATATTCCTAACCCTGCCTGACGGGAGAGAGAAAAGTGCAGCGAGCGCGTTGTTATCTGTTAGGAGAAACGGCCGTCGTGCTGGAGCTGGAGCCGCCGGTCACGCTCGAGAGCCAGCAACGGATCTGGGGATTGGCCCAGCGTCTGTCTCACCATGAAGAGGTGGTTGACGCCATTCCCGGCATGAACAATATCACCGTGGTGCTCCGCCGCCCGCAGGAGATGGCGTGGGAGGCGATAGACCGTCTGCAGCGCTGGTGGGAGGAGAGTCTTGCGCTGGAGCCGGAGTCGAGGTCATTAACCATCCCGGTCGTGTACGGCGGCGAGGCCGGGCCGGATCTCGGGGTGGTGGCGCAACACAGCGGCCTGAGTGAAAAACAGGTTGTGGAGCTGCATGCCTCGGTGGAATACCTGGTCTGGTTTATTGGTTTTCAGCCGGGATTCCCCTACCTGGGCGGGCTGCCGCTGGCGCTGGCGACCCCGCGTCGCGCCGAACCGCGCGTGCGGGTCCCGGCCGGATCGGTGGGCATTGGCGGCGCGCAAACCGGCATCTATCCGCTGGCGACGCCCGGCGGCTGGCAGCTGCTGGGGCGGACCGCGTTGACGCTGTTTGACCCGGCGCGTAAGGAGCCTGCGCTGTTGCGCGTGGGCGATAAAATTCGCTTTGTGCCGCAAAAGGAGGGGGTATGTTAACCCTGATCCGCGCCGGTCTGTACACCTCGGTACAGGACGGTGGACGAGAAGGCCTGCGCCAGTCTGGCATCAGCCGCTGCGGCGCTCTGGATTATCCCTCGCTGGTGATTGCCAATCTGCTGGTTGGCAACGAGGCGAACGCCGCCGGGCTGGAGATTACCCTCGGTCAGGTGGAGATCGAATTTGCCCGCAGCGGCTGGTTCGCGCTGACCGGCGCCGCCTGCGAAGCGACGCTGGACGGCAAAGCGGTCTGGGTGGGCTGGCGCACCGCCTACCGGGCCGGGCAACGGTTGGTGCTGAAAACGCCGCAGCATGGCATCCGCAGCTATCTGGCGGTGGCGGGCGGGGTCGCGGTCCCGGTGGTGCTTGGCTCGCGCAGCACGGATCTTAAGGCGGGGATTGGCGGTCTGGAAGGACGCCGCCTGCAGGATGGCGATCAGCTGAAGCTCGGGAAAGCCGCTCGGCGCTTTACCACCTCGCGCGGTGTCAAGCAGCTGCCGCTGGGCAACCGCATTCGCGCGCTGCCGGGCCCGGAGTATCATGAGTTTGATGCGGCCTCGCAGGCGTCGTTCTGGCGCTCCCCCTGGCAGCTCAGTCCGCAGAGCAATCGCATGGGCTACCGCCTGCAGGGGCAGCCGTTGAAACGGATCACCGATCGCGAGATGCTGTCGCACGGTCTGCTGCCGGGCGTAGTGCAGGTGCCGCATAACGGCCAGCCCATCGTCCTGATGAACGATGCGCAAACCACCGGCGGCTATCCGCGCATCGCCTGCATTATTGAGGCTGATATGTACCAGCTGGCGCAGATCCCGCTGGGGCAGCCGATCCACTTTGTCGCCTGCTCGCTGGAGGATGCCTTAAAAGCACGGGCCGATCGCCAGCGTTATCTTGAACAACTGGCCTGGAGACTCCACGATGATGATTGATCTCAATGCCGATCTCGGGGAAGGGGGCGCGAACGATAGCGCGCTGCTCCAGCTGGTCTCGTCGGCGAATATCGCCTGCGGCTTTCATGCCGGCGACGCCGGACTGATGGTGCAGAGCGTACGCGAGGCGCTGAAGTACGGCGTGGCGGTGGGCGCCCATCCGGGATACCCCGACCGGGAAAATTTTGGCCGTACGGCGATGGATCTGCCGCCGGAAACGGTCTATGCCCAGATGCTGTATCAGATTGGCGCCCTGGCGGCGATCGTTCAGGCGCAGGGCGGCGAGCTACAGCATGTGAAGCCGCACGGCATGCTTTATAACCAGGCGGCCAAGTCGCCGCCGCTGGCGGACGCGATCGCCCGCGCGATCCGTGATGTTAACCCGAAGCTGGTGCTGGTGGGGCTGGCGGGCAGCGAACTGATCCGCGCCGGGCAGCACTATGGTCTGACGACGCGCCAGGAGGTGTTTGCCGACCGCGGCTACCTGGCCGACGGTAGCCTGGTGCCGCGCAGCCAGCCCGGCGCGCTGATCGACAGCGAAGAGCAGGCTCTGGCGCAAACCCTCGAGATGGTGCAGCACCACCGGGTGCGCAGCATCAGCGGCGAGTGGGCGAACGTGGTGGCGCAGACGGTGTGTCTGCACGGCGATGGCCCGCACGCGCTGGATTTTGCCCGCCGTCTGCGGGCGGCCTTTGCCGGGCGCCATATTCTGGTCAGCGCGCAACTGGACGCTGAAGCGTGACAACCTGAATGACCGCGAAGGAGAGGATGATGGCGGGAGTATTGCTCACCGGTTTTGAACCCTTTGATGGCGAAACGGTTAACCCTTCATGGGAAGTGGTGAAGCAGCTGGACGGGACGATGATTGCCGGGCAGCCGGTGATCGCCCGCCAGCTCCCCTGTGTGTTTGGCGAGGCGCTGTCGGTGCTTTACGCGGCGATAGAAGACCTGCAGCCGAGGCTGGTCATTGCCGTTGGGCAGGCCGGCGGTCGCGTCGATATCAGCGTTGAACGTGTGGCTATCAACGTCGATGATGCGCGCATTCCCGATAACAAAGGCCAGCAGCCTGTCGACACGCCGATCGTCGACGGGGGGCCGGCGGCGTGGTTCAGTACCTTACCGATCAAAGCGATCGTCAGCGCGTTGCGCGATCGCGGGATCCCGGCTTCGGTCTCCCAAACCGCCGGCACCTTCGTCTGCAATCACGTGATGTATGGTTTGCTACATAAGCTGCAGGAGCAGGCTGGCGTCAGGGGCGGCTTTATCCATATTCCATGGCTACCGGCGCAGGCGGCGGCCCATCCCGGCGAGCCGAGTATGGCGACCGCCACCGTGCGGGAAGCGCTGGAAACGGCCATTGCCGTGGCGCTGCGCCAGTCGGTGGATAGTAAACTGGGCGGCGGCGCCACCCATTAACAGAAGGATGACAGTATGCCGGAAGGTCCGGAGATCCGCCGCGCGGCGGATAAACTGGAGGCGGCAATCAAAGGCGAACCCTTAACCGATGCCTGGTTCGCCTTTCCGCAGTTGCAACCCTATCAAAGCCTGTTGATTGGCCAGCGGGTGACCCATATCGCCACCCACGGCAAGGCCCTGTTAACACACTTCTCCGGCGGGCTGACCCTGTACAGCCATAATCAGCTGTACGGTGTCTGGCGCGTGGTCGATGCCGGGGAACAGCCCGCCTCTAACCGGGTGCTGCGCGTCAGGCTGCAGACCGCCCGCAAGGCGATTTTGCTCTATAGCGCCTCGGACATCGAGATGCTCACGGCGGAGCAGGTTGCCCATCACCCGTTTTTACTGCGCGTGGGGCCAGATGTGCTGGATATGACGTTAACCGTGGAGGAGGTGAAAGCGCGGCTGCTGTCGGCCAAATTCCGCCATCGTCAGTTTTCCGGCCTGCTGCTGGATCAGGCTTTTCTGGCCGGGCTCGGTAACTATCTGCGGGTGGAGATCCTCTGGCAGGTGGGATTAAGCGGAAAGCGTAAAGCCACTGAACTGAGCGATAGTCAGCTGGATGCGCTGGCGCACGCGCTGCTGGCTATTCCGCGGTTGTCGTATCACACCCGCGGCCAGGCCGATGACAACAAGCATCACGGCGCGCTGTTTCGCTTTAAGGTCTTCCATCGCGACGGGGAAAGGTGCGAGCGCTGTGGGGGTGTGATTGAGAAGACGACACTCTCCTCGCGGCCGTTTTACTGGTGTCCTGGATGCCAGCATTAAGCCCGGCAGTCAGGCAGATAAAAAAACGCGCCAGGCGGCGCGTTTTTTTTCATCCGGACGGCAAGATTAGCGCTTAATGTCGGACTGGTAATCGCGTTTGGTGTAGCCAGTGTACAGCTGACGCGGACGGGCGATCTTCATGCCATCGCTGTGCATTTCGTTCCAGTGCGCAATCCAGCCCACGGTACGCGCCATGGCGAAGATAACGGTAAACATGGAGGACGGAATACCCATCGCTTTCAGGATGATACCGGAGTAGAAGTCGACGTTCGGGTAGAGTTTCTTCTCGATGAAGTACGGGTCGTTCAGCGCGATATGCTCCAGCTCCATGGCTACCTGCAGCAGATCGTCTTTGGTGCCCAGCTCTTTCAGCACTTCATGGCAGGTTTCACGCATCACGGTGGCGCGCGGGTCGTAGTTTTTGTAAACACGATGGCCGAAGCCCATCAGGCGGAAAGAGTCATTCTTGTCTTTCGCACGACGAACAAATTCCGGAATGTGCTCAACGGAGCTGATCTCTTCCAGCATCTTCAGCGCCGCTTCGTTGGCGCCGCCGTGCGCCGGTCCCCACAGGGAGGCGATGCCAGCAGCGATACAGGCGAACGGGTTAGCGCCGGAGGAGCCGGCGGTACGTACCGTCGAGGTCGACGCGTTCTGCTCGTGATCGGCGTGCAGGATCAGAATACGATCCATCGCGCGTTCAAGCACCGGATTGACTTCATACTCTTCGCACGGTGTCGCGAACATCATGCGCAGGAAGTTGCCGGCGTAGGAGAGGTCGTTGCGCGGATAAACAAACGGCTGGCCGATAGAATACTTGTAACACATGGCTGCCATGGTTGGCATTTTGGACAGCAGACGGTAGGCAGCAATCTCGCGGTGACGTGGGTTATTCACGTCGAGGGAGTCATGATAGAACGCCGCCAGGGCGCCGGTGATCCCGCACATCACGGCCATCGGGTGGGAATCGCGACGGAATGCATGGAACAGACGCGTGATCTGCTCATGAATCATGGTGTGGCGGGTGACGGTGGTTTTGAATTCGTCATATTCGGCCTGAGTCGGTTTTTCACCGTACAGCAGAATATAACATACTTCGAGATAGTTAGATTCGGTCGCTAACTGGTCGATCGGGAAGCCGCGGTGCAGCAGGATCCCCTCGTCACCATCGATAAACGTAATTTTAGATTCACAAGAAGCGGTGGATGTGAAACCTGGGTCAAAAGTAAATACGCCTTTTGAACCAAGACTACGAATATCAATAACATCCTGACCGAGCGTGCCTTTTAGCACATCCAGTTCAATAGCAGTGTCACCACCCAGGGTGATTTTTGCTTTAGCATCAGACATTTATGGTCTCCTTAGCGCCTTTATTGCTTAAGACTGCCGGGTGGTGGATTTGCTTTCGGCCCGCGCCTGCATACGTTACCAGTTTGTTATGTTGCACACAGCTCTGCGTCAGCGAAAAGGGCAGGGTACAGAGCAACGGCGCTTGATGGTACGTCCTTCAGGGCTGCGGTGAAACAACAGCAAATCAGCGTTTTAGCAGTCCGAATATTAAAACCTGTATACCACTAATAACTGTCCTGATTACATCGGTCAATACTGACACACTGTTACATAACTTATTCTCAGGTGAAAGAGTGACCCCATAACTTTTGAGCATTATTGCATTTAACTGGTAATGGTTGTAACAAGAATGTTTAATATTTGTCAAATCAGGTGATTAAAAATTAAAAAAATGTTGTTATCGTGACCTTGATCACTGTTCCGGAGAAAACCCAACAAACTATATGTAGGTTAATTGTAATGATTTTGTGAACGGCCTATACTGCGGCCAGGTCTCCGGAACACCCTGCAATCCCGAGCCACCCAGCGTTGTTTAGTGATGTTTTAATGCCTGAAAAGACGTTTTAACATGACTTCTGGTTATAGAAAGGACGCTGTCTGACCCGCAAGCAGACCGGAGGAAGGAAACAATAAGAACAGCATGTGGGCGTTATTCATGGTAAGAAATGTGAAAAAACAAAGACCTGTCAATCTGGATCTACAAACGATACGGTTCCCAATCACGGCGATAGCGTCCATTCTCCATCGCGTTTCCGGTGTCATCACCTTCGTGGCGGTCGGAATTCTGCTTTGGTTGCTGGGCACCAGCCTTTCCTCCCCTGAAGGTTTTCTGACGGCGGCCTCGATCATGGATAGCTTCTTTGTGAAGTTCATCATGTGGGGCATTCTCACCGCACTGGCCTATCATGTCGTTGTCGGTATCCGCCATCTGATGATGGACTTTGGCTACCTGGACGAAACCCTCGAAGCAGGGAAACGTTCCGCCAAAATCTCTTTTGTTATTACTGTCGTGCTTTCACTTCTCGCAGGAGTCCTCGTATGGTAAGCAACGCCTCAGCACTGGGACGCAACGGCGTACATGACTTTATTCTGGTCCGTGCTACCGCCATCGTTCTGACCCTCTACATCATCTACATGGTTGGCTTCTTCGCCACCACCGGTGAAATCTCATGGGAAGTGTGGACCGGATTCTTTGCCTCCGGCTTCACTAAAGTCTTCACTCTGCTGGCTCTCGTCTCCATTCTCATCCATGCCTGGATCGGGATGTGGCAGGTGTTAACGGACTACGTTAAACCACTGGCTCTGCGCCTGGTTCTGCAACTGGCTATCGTTGTGGCGCTGGTGGCTTACGTTCTTTATGGATTTGTTGTGGTGTGGGGTGTGTAATGAAATTGCCAGTCAGAGAGTTTGATGCTGTTGTTATCGGTGCCGGCGGCGCAGGTATGCGCGCGGCGCTGCAAATTTCCCAGAGCGGACAGACCTGTGCACTGCTCTCCAAAGTGTTCCCTACCCGTTCCCATACCGTATCCGCGCAGGGTGGTATCACCGTCGCGCTCGGTAACTCCCATGAAGATAACTGGGAATGGCATATGTACGACACCGTAAAAGGGTCGGACTATATTGGCGACCAGGACGCCATCGAATATATGTGTAAGACCGGCCCGGAAGCGATTCTTGAGCTGGAACATATGGGCCTGCCGTTCTCCCGTCTTGACGACGGCCGTATTTATCAGCGCCCGTTCGGCGGCCAGTCGAAAAACTTCGGCGGCGAGCAAGCGGCACGCACCGCGGCGGCGGCTGACCGTACCGGCCACGCGCTGTTGCACACCCTGTATCAACAGAACCTGAAAAACCACACCACTATCTTCTCCGAATGGTATGCCCTCGATCTGGTGAAAAACCAGGACGGCGCGGTGGTCGGTTGTACCGCCCTGTGCATCGAGACCGGCGAAGTGGTCTACTTTAAAGCCCGCGCCACAGTGCTGGCGACCGGCGGCGCAGGCCGTATTTATCAGTCCACCACCAACGCCCACATCAACACCGGTGACGGCGTCGGGATGGCCATCCGCGCCGGCGTTCCGGTGCAGGATATGGAAATGTGGCAGTTCCACCCGACCGGCATCGCCGGGGCAGGGGTGCTGGTCACCGAAGGTTGCCGCGGCGAAGGCGGTTACCTGCTGAACAAACACGGCGAGCGCTTTATGGAGCGTTATGCCCCGAACGCCAAAGACCTGGCGGGTCGTGACGTGGTGGCGCGTTCCATCATGATCGAAATTCGCGAAGGCCGCGGCTGCGATGGTCCGTGGGGCCCGCATGCGAAACTGAAACTGGATCACCTGGGTAAAGAGGTTCTGGAATCTCGTCTGCCAGGTATCCTTGAGCTGTCCCGTACCTTTGCTCACGTCGATCCGGTGAAAGAGCCAATCCCGGTTATCCCAACCTGCCACTACATGATGGGCGGTATCCCGACCAAAGTCACCGGTCAGGCGCTGACCGTGAATGAGAAGGGCGAAGACGTGGTGATCCCGGGCCTGTTCGCGGTAGGCGAAATTGCCTGCGTATCGGTCCACGGCGCCAACCGTCTGGGCGGCAACTCGCTGCTCGACCTGGTGGTCTTCGGCCGCGCGGCGGGCCTGCATCTGCAGGAGTCCATCGCCGAGCAGGGCACGCTGCGCGACGCCAGCGAATCGGATGTCGAAGGCTCGCTGGACCGCCTCAATCGCTGGAACAATACCCGCTCCGGCGAAGACCCGGTGGAAATCCGCAAAGCACTGCAGGAATGTATGCAGCACAACTTCTCGGTGTTCCGCGAAGGCGATGCGATGCACAAAGGTCTGGAGCAACTGAAAGTGATCCGCGAGCGCCTGAAAAACGCGCGTCTCGACGATACTTCCAGCGAGTTCAACACCCAGCGCGTCGAGTGCCTGGAGTTGGACAACCTGATGGAGACCGCGTTTGCGACCGCCGTGTCCGCTAACTTCCGTACTGAAAGCCGTGGCGCCCATAGCCGCTTCGACTTCCCGGATCGTGATGATGAAAACTGGCTGTGCCATTCCCTGTATCTGCCAGAGTCGGAATCCATGACGCGTCGTAGCGTCAACATGGAACCGAAACTGCGTCCGGCATTCCCGCCGAAGATTCGTACTTACTAATGCGGAGACAGGAAAATGAAACTCGAGTTTTCAATTTATCGCTATAACCCGGATGTTGACGACGCTCCGCATATGCAGGATTACACCCTCGAAGCGGAAGAAGGTCGTGACATGATGCTGCTGGATGCGCTGATCCAGCTGAAAGAAAAAGATCCGTCGCTGTCGTTCCGCCGCTCCTGCCGTGAAGGGGTTTGCGGTTCCGATGGTCTGAACATGAACGGGAAAAACGGTCTGGCGTGCATCACGCCAATCTCCGCGCTGAATCAGCCGGGCAAGAAGATTGTTATCCGTCCGCTGCCAGGATTACCGGTTATCCGTGATTTGGTGGTGGACATGGGGCAATTCTATGCACAATATGAGAAGATTAAGCCTTACTTGTTGAATAATGGGCAAAATCCTCCGGCTCGCGAGCATCTGCAGATGCCTGAGCAGCGTGAGAAACTCGATGGTCTGTACGAGTGTATTCTGTGCGCATGTTGTTCAACCTCGTGCCCGTCGTTCTGGTGGAACCCGGACAAGTTCATCGGCCCGGCTGGCCTGCTGGCCGCGTATCGCTTCCTGATCGACAGTCGCGATACCGAAACCAGCGAGCGCCTGGAAGGCCTGAGCGATGCTTTCAGCGTATTCCGCTGTCACAGCATTATGAACTGCGTCAGCGTGTGTCCTAAAGGGCTTAACCCGACGCGCGCCATCGGCCATATTAAGTCGATGCTGCTGCAGCGCAGCGCGTAAGCAACACGGTCTGTCCCGGATGGCGCTTGCGCTTATCCGGGCTACCAAAGCAGTAGCCCCGGCAAGCGTTAGCGCTGCCGGGGGACAGATAGCAGGAAATCTTTAAAAACCGCCACAAGATGTACCAGTAATCGAGGCGTTCAGTGCGAGGTAAGGCGGCAACTGAGCGCATCCCCGGGAGCATAGTGAACTATGTGACCGGGGTAAGCGAAGGCAGCCAACGCAACCGCAGCCTGAACGCTGAAGATTAATGGCAGTTTTTAAAGGTTCCTTAGCGGATCGAAACCACAACTCGTCCGCAACAAGTGAACCCCGGCACGTGCACTCGGTGTGCGTGGTAGTTTCTACGGCGAAATAAGCATAAAAGTGCTTAAGGGATCACGATGCAGAACGGCGCAATGAAAGCCTGGCTGGACTCTTCTTTCCTCTCTGGTTCGAACCAGAGCTGGATAGAACAGCTCTATGAAGACTTCTTAACCGATCCTGACTCTGTTGACGCCAACTGGCGTTCGATGTTCCAGCAGTTACCTGGCACCGGAGTTAAACCGGATCAATTCCATTCCAAAACACGTGATTATTTCCGTCGACTGGCGAAGGATGCCTCACGTTACACTTCTTCGATTTCCGACCCTGACACCAATGTGAAGCAGGTTAAAGTCCTGCAGCTCATCAACGCATACCGTTTCCGTGGCCACCAGCATGCGAATCTCGATCCGCTGGGACTGTGGAAGCAAGAGAGAGTGGCGGATCTTGATCCGGCCTACCACGATCTGACCGAGGCCGATTTCCAGGATAGCTATAACGTAGGTTCATTCGCCATCGGTAAAGACACGATGAAGCTGGGCGACCTGATTGCCGCCCTCAAGCAAACCTACTGCGGCTCCATCGGCGCGGAATACATGCATATCACCTCTACTGAGGAAAAACGCTGGATCCAGCAGCGTATTGAATCGGTAGCCGGTAAAGCGAGCTTCACCGCGGCAGAGAAAAAGCGCTTCCTCAGTGAACTGACCGCTGCAGAAGGGCTGGAACGCTACCTCGGCGCCAAATTCCCGGGGGCGAAACGCTTCTCGCTGGAAGGGGGTGATGCCCTGATCCCGATGCTCAAAGAGATGATCCGCCATGCAGGCAAAAGCGGCACCCGCGAAGTGGTGCTGGGCATGGCGCACCGTGGCCGTCTGAACGTGCTGGTCAACGTGCTGGGTAAAAAACCGCAGGACCTGTTCGACGAGTTCGCGGGCAAACATAAAGAACACCTCGGCACCGGCGACGTGAAGTACCACATGGGCTTCTCTTCCGATATGGAAACCGAAGGCGGTCTGGTCCACCTGGCGCTGGCGTTTAACCCGTCGCACCTGGAGATCGTTAGCCCGGTGGTTATCGGTTCCGTACGCGCCCGTCTGGATCGTCTGGACGAGCCAAGCAGCAACAAAGTTCTGCCTATTACCATCCACGGCGACGCCGCCGTTACCGGCCAGGGCGTGGTTCAGGAAACCCTGAACATGTCGAAAGCCCGCGGTTACGAAGTCGGCGGTACCGTGCGTATCGTTATCAACAACCAGGTTGGCTTTACCACCTCCAACCCGCTGGATGCGCGTTCTACGCCATACTGTACCGATATCGGTAAGATGGTTCAGGCGCCGATTTTCCACGTTAACGCGGATGACCCGGAAGCCGTTGCTTTCGTTACCCGTCTGGCGCTGGATTTCCGTAATACCTTCAAACGCGATGTCTTTATCGACCTGGTGTGCTACCGCCGTCACGGCCATAACGAAGCCGACGAGCCGAGCGCAACCCAGCCGCTGATGTACCAGAAAATCAAAAAGCATCCGACCCCGCGCAAAATCTATGCTGACAAGCTGGAGCAGGAGAAAGTTGCGACGCTGGAAGACGCGACTGAGCAGGTTAACCTTTACCGCGATGCGCTGGATGCCGGCGAATGCGTGGTAGAGGAGTGGCGTCCGATGAATATGCACTCCTTTACCTGGTCTCCCTACCTCAACCACGAGTGGGACGAGAGCTATCCGGATAAAGTGGATCCGAAACGTCTGCAAGAGCTGGCTAAACGCATCAGTACGGTGCCGGAAGGTATCGAAATGCAGTCCCGTGTAGCGAAAATCTACGGCGATCGCCAACTGATGGCCGCCGGCGAGAAGCTGTTCGATTGGGGCGGCGCTGAAAACCTGGCTTATGCCACCCTGGTTGACGAAGGCATTCCGGTGCGCCTGTCCGGTGAAGACTCCGGTCGCGGCACCTTCTTCCACCGTCACGCGGTTATCCATAACCAGAGCAACGGTTCTACCTATACCCCGCTGCAGCATGTGCACAACGGCCAGGGCCAGTTCCGCGTCTGGGACTCGGTGCTGTCTGAAGAAGCCGTGCTGGCGTTCGAATACGGTTACGCCACCGCAGAGCCGCGTACGCTGACCATCTGGGAAGCGCAGTTCGGCGACTTCGCCAACGGCGCGCAGGTGGTGATTGATCAGTTCATCTCCTCTGGCGAACAGAAATGGGGCCGGATGTGCGGTCTGGTGATGTTGCTGCCGCACGGCTACGAAGGGCAGGGCCCGGAGCACTCCTCCGCGCGTCTGGAACGCTATCTGCAACTGTGCGCTGAGCAGAACATGCAGGTTTGCGTACCGTCCACCCCGGCACAGGTTTACCATATGCTGCGTCGTCAGGCGCTGCGCGGTATGCGCCGTCCGCTGGTGGTGATGTCGCCGAAGTCTCTGCTGCGCCACCCGCTGGCGGTCTCCAGCATGGACGAACTGGCGAACGGCACCTTTATGCCGGCCATCGGCGAAATCGACGAACTCGATCCGCAAGCCGTGAAGCGCGTCGTACTGTGCTCTGGTAAGGTTTACTACGACCTGCTGGAACAGCGCCGCAAAAACGAGCAAAAAGATGTCGCCATCGTGCGTATCGAACAGCTCTACCCGTTCCCGCATCAGGCGGTGCAGGAAGCGCTGAAAGCTTACTCGCACGTACATGATTTTGTCTGGTGCCAGGAAGAGCCGCTCAACCAGGGCGCATGGTACTGCAGCCAGCACCACCTTCGTGAAGTAGTTCCATTTGGGGCCTCTCTGCGTTATGCAGGCCGCCCGGCCTCCGCCTCTCCGGCGGTAGGGTACATGTCCGTTCACCAGAAACAGCAACAAGATCTGGTCAATGACGCGCTGAACGTCGATTAATTAAAGGATACACAATGAGTAGCGTAGATATTCTGGTTCCCGACCTGCCTGAGTCCGTAGCTGACGCAACCGTCGCCACCTGGCATAAAAAACCGGGCGACGCGGTCGTCCGTGACGAAGTTCTGGTCGAAATCGAAACTGACAAAGTGGTACTGGAAGTACCGGCATCAGCGGACGGCATTCTGGATGCAGTGCTGGAAGACGAGGGCGCTACCGTCCTGTCTCGCCAGATCCTTGGCCGCCTGCGTGAAGGCAACAGCGCAGGTAAAGAAACCAGCGAAAAAGCGGATGCGAAAGCGTCCACCCCGGCGCAGCGCCAGCAGGCTTCTCTGGAAGAGCAGAACAACGATGCGCTCAGCCCGGCGATCCGTCGTCTGCTGGCGGAGCACAACCTCGACGCCGCTGCCATCAAAGGTACCGGCGTGGGTGGCCGCCTGACTCGTGAAGACGTCGAGAAACATCTGGCGAAAGCCCCGGCGGCGGCTGAAGCCAAAGCGCCAGCGGCTACCGCGGCAGCGACACCAGCGCCGCAGCTGGGTCACCGTTCAGAAAAACGCGTCCCGATGACCCGTCTGCGTAAACGCGTGGCCGAGCGTCTACTGGAAGCGAAAAATTCCACCGCCATGCTGACGACCTTTAACGAAGTCAACATGAAGCCGATTATGGATCTGCGTAAGCAGTACGGCGATGCCTTCGAAAAACGTCACGGTATCCGTCTGGGCTTCATGTCCTTCTACGTGAAAGCGGTGGTTGAAGCGCTGAAACGCTACCCGGAAGTGAACGCTTCCATCGATGGCGACGACGTGGTTTACCACAACTACTTCGATGTCAGCATGGCAGTGTCCACTCCGCGCGGCCTGGTAACCCCGGTTCTGCGTGACGTTGACCTGCTGGGCATGGCGGACATCGAAAAGAATATCAAAGAGCTGGCGGTGAAAGGCCGTGACGGCAAGCTGACCGTAGATGACCTGACCGGCGGTAACTTCACCATTACCAACGGCGGCGTCTTCGGTTCCCTGATGTCCACGCCGATCATCAACCCACCGCAGAGCGCCATCCTGGGTATGCATGCCATTAAAGACCGTCCGATGGCGGTGAATGGCAAGGTAGAGATCCTGCCGATGATGTACCTGGCGCTCTCCTATGACCACCGTCTGATCGATGGGCGTGAATCGGTTGGCTTCCTGGTGGCGATTAAAGAGCTGCTGGAAGATCCGACTCGTCTGCTGCTGGACGTGTAGTCAGTAAGAGTATGACTTACCGTAGGCCGGATAAGGCATTTTTGCCGCCATCCGGCGTTGATGAGATGCCTGATGGCGACGCTAGCGCGTCTTATCAGGCCTACAGGTTTAAAGATAATTACACCCTGAAGGATGGACTGAACACATGAACTTACATGAATATCAGGCAAAACAACTTTTTGCCCGCTATGGCTTACCGGCGCCGGTGGGTTATGCCTGTACTACTCCGCGTGAAGCAGAAGAAGCCGCTTCAAAAATCGGCGCGGGTCCGTGGGTAGTGAAATGTCAGGTTCACGCTGGTGGCCGCGGTAAAGCGGGCGGTGTGAAAGTAGTTAAGAGCAAAGAAGAGATCCGCGCTTTTGCTGAGCATTGGCTGGGCAAACGCCTGGTGACCTACCAAACCGATGCCAACGGCCAGCCGGTCAACCAGATTCTGGTGGAAGCAGCGACCGATATCGATAAAGAGCTGTATCTGGGCGCGGTCGTTGATCGTAGCTCCCGTCGCGTGGTGTTCATGGCGTCGACTGAAGGCGGCGTGGAAATCGAAAAAGTCGCGGAAGAAACCCCGCACCTGATCCACAAGATCGCCATCGATCCGCTGGCGGGCCCGATGCCTTATCAGGGGCGTGAACTGGCGTTCAAACTGGGTCTGGAAGGTAAGCAGGTTCAGCAGTTCACCAAGATTTTCATGGGTCTGGCGACCATTTTCCTTGAGCGCGACCTGGCGCTGATCGAAATCAACCCGTTGGTTATCACTAAGCAGGGCGACCTGATCTGCCTCGACGGCAAACTGGGCGCTGACGGCAACGCGCTGTTCCGCCAGCCGGATCTGCGCGAAATGCGCGACCAGTCTCAGGAAGATCCGCGCGAAGCGCAGGCGGCGCAGTGGGAACTGAACTACGTTGCGCTCGACGGCAACATCGGTTGCATGGTTAACGGCGCAGGCCTGGCGATGGGCACCATGGACATCGTTAAGCTGCACGGCGGCGAACCGGCTAACTTCCTCGACGTTGGCGGCGGCGCCACCAAAGAGCGCGTGACCGAAGCGTTCAAAATCATCCTCTCTGACGACAACGTTAAAGCGGTTCTGGTTAACATCTTCGGCGGTATCGTACGTTGCGACCTGATCGCTGACGGCATCATCGGCGCGGTAGCGGAAGTTGGGGTTAACGTTCCGGTCGTGGTTCGTCTGGAAGGTAACAACGCCGAACTGGGCGCGAAAAAACTGGCTGACAGCGGCCTGAATATTATTGCAGCGAAAAGTCTGACGGACGCAGCACAGCAGGTTGTTGCCGCAGTGGAGGGGAAATAATGTCAGTTTTAATTAATAAAGATACCAAGGTTATCTGCCAGGGCTTCACCGGTAGCCAGGGGACCTTCCACTCTGAACAAGCGATCGCTTACGGTACGCAAATGGTTGGCGGCGTGACGCCAGGCAAAGGCGGCACCACCCATCTGGGTCTGCCGGTGTTCAACACCGTGCGCGAAGCCGTTGAAGCGACCGGCGCGACCGCGACCGTTATCTACGTTCCGGCGCCGTTCTGCAAAGACTCCATTCTGGAAGCAATCGACGCGGGCATTAAGCTGATTATCACCATCACCGAAGGTATCCCGACGCTGGATATGCTGACTGTGAAAGTGAAGCTGGACGAAGCGGGCGTGCGCATGATTGGCCCGAACTGCCCAGGCGTTATCACCCCGGGCGAATGCAAAATCGGCATCATGCCGGGTCACATTCACAAGCCGGGTAAAGTGGGCATCGTTTCCCGTTCCGGTACCCTGACCTATGAAGCGGTTAAGCAGACCACCGACTACGGCTTCGGCCAGTCTACCTGCGTCGGTATCGGCGGCGACCCGATCCCGGGCTCCAACTTCATCGATATCCTGAAGCTGTTCCAGGAAGATCCGCAGACCGAAGCGATCGTGATGATCGGTGAGATCGGCGGCAGCGCGGAAGAAGAAGCGGCAGCCTACATCAAAGAGCACGTGACCAAGCCGGTTGTCGGCTACATCGCGGGCGTGACCGCGCCGAAAGGCAAGCGTATGGGCCACGCGGGCGCGATCATCGCTGGCGGTAAAGGTACTGCTGATGAGAAATTCGCCGCCCTGGAAGCCGCTGGTGTGAAAACCGTTCGCAGCCTGGCCGATATCGGCGAAGCGCTGAAAGCTATCATCAAGTAAACCCTCTCTGCTTCTCCGAAGCAGAAATCTGTCCGATTTCGACATGGTTGGCCACCGTCAGGTGGCCTTTTTTATGGGCGTTATCCATCTCGCCAGAACATCCGCTGAACCGGCGGAATGCCTGCTCCGTGAAAAACCTTATCTATCATATTGATTTTATGAATTATTTCATGAATATAATCCCGGCAGCGTGGTTGCTGAAGGAAATATTTCCGCAATTCGCGACAGGCAAGGGTTTTAGATAGTGAAAAAACAGAAGAGAAGGGCATAAGAAAACAGGAAAAATACTGTGAGCAGTCTAGCATTATTAGGATCGGCGCATTTTTTTTCATTTTTCCCCGCGGCGTTAAATAATATTACCTATGATTCTCATATCTCTCTTTTCAGTAACCAAGCAAGCCATACTTTAAACACAATATTAACATTAAGTTCACCAATATTCTTTATTGAGCTACATAATTAACACGTAGAGTAAAAATTGATTTATATCAATGCTTAATGCTTGGAAAAATTCTTCAAAAAACGTTAAATTGTCGCAAGTCAAATTGGCCTAAACAGGCTATCTTCGCTATATATTGATCACCGTCGAAAAATGTAAAACTGGAACAATAAAAACATATTTATTGTAAGGTTATTGCGGCGTAATATATTGGGGAATCAATTGGGTTTTCGTTAACGTATTTGTAACCTTGACGTGGCGTGGCTTCACTTTCAGGTGAAACGCGCTGCGGACGGGCCAACAAATAACTTTTGTATTGGGGCATGCGTATGAGCCAGAGCTTCTCGGTTCATTTTCGGAGTCTTCATGCGATGAGCAAGGAGTCATGATGTTAGATATAGTCGAACTGTCGCGCTTACAGTTTGCCTTGACCGCGATGTACCACTTCCTTTTTGTGCCGCTAACGCTCGGTATGGCGTTCCTGCTGGCCATCATGGAAACGGTTTACGTCCTTTCCGGCAAACAGATTTATAAAGATATGACCAAATTCTGGGGCAAGTTGTTTGGTATCAACTTCGCGCTGGGTGTGGCGACCGGTCTGACCATGGAGTTCCAGTTCGGGACTAACTGGTCGTATTACTCACACTACGTGGGCGATATCTTCGGTGCGCCGCTGGCCATTGAAGGTCTGATGGCCTTCTTCCTCGAATCCACCTTTGTAGGTCTGTTCTTCTTCGGTTGGGATCGTCTGGGTAAAGTTCAGCACATGGCGGTCACCTGGCTGGTTGCGCTGGGCTCCAACCTCTCCGCGCTGTGGATCCTCGTCGCCAACGGCTGGATGCAGAACCCTATCGCATCGGACTTCAACTTCGAAACCATGCGTATGGAGATGGTCAGCTTCTCCGAACTAGTCCTGAACCCGGTTGCTCAGGTTAAATTCGTCCACACCGTGGCCTCCGGCTATGTGACTGGCGCGATGTTCATCCTGGCTATCAGCTCCTGGTATATGCTGAAAGGCCGCGACTTTGCCTTTGCTAAGCGCTCCTTTGCCATCGCAGCCAGCTTCGGTATGGCGGCGATCCTCTCCGTTATTGTGCTGGGTGACGAATCCGGTTACGAAATGGGTGACGTGCAGAAAACCAAACTGGCGGCTATCGAAGCTGAGTGGGAAACCCAGCCGGCGCCGGCTGCCTTTACTCTGTTTGGTATTCCCGATCAGAATGCGCAGACCAACCACTTCGCGATCCAGATCCCTTACGCGCTGGGAATCATCGCCACCCGCTCGGTGGATAAGCCGGTTATCGGCCTGAAAGATCTGATGGTTCAGCACGAAGAGCGTATCCGTAACGGGATGAAAGCGTACGCGCTACTGGAGCAGCTGCGCGCCGGTTCGACCGACCAGGCCGTGCGTGACCAGTTCAATAGCGTGAAGAAAGACCTCGGCTATGGCCTGTTGCTGAAGCGCTATACCCCGAACGTTGCTGACGCCACGGAAGAGCAGATCGCCAAAGCGACCAAAGACTCTATTCCAAGCGTCGCCCCGCTGTACTTCGCCTTCCGTATCATGGTGGCGTGCGGCATCCTGATGCTGTTGATTATCGGCGCCTCCTTCTGGAGCGTGATTCGTAACCGCATTGGCGAGAAAAAATGGCTGCTGCGCGCCGCGTTCTTTGGCCTGCCGCTGCCGTGGATTGCCGTGGAGTCAGGCTGGTTTGTTGCCGAGTATGGCCGTCAGCCGTGGGCGATTGGTGAGGTCCTGCCGACCGCGGTGGCCAACTCGTCGCTGACCGCAGGCGATCTGATCTTCTCAATGTTGCTGATCTGCGGTCTGTACACGC
The DNA here is from genome assembly GCF_001808325.1 of Klebsiella sp. HMSC16C06. NCBI lineage: Bacteria > Pseudomonadati > Pseudomonadota > Gammaproteobacteria > Enterobacterales > Enterobacteriaceae > Klebsiella > Klebsiella sp. HMSC16C06. The sequence goes on along the minus strand of NZ_KV793012.1, from coordinate 482,511 downwards.
TGTTCCTGGTGGCTGAACTGTTCCTGATGTTCAAGTTTGCCCGCAAAGGACCTAGCAGCCTGAAAACCGGCCGCTATCACTTTGAACAGTCCTCTGCGGCTATTCAGTCGGCACGCTAAGACAGGAGTCGTCAAATGATCGATTATGAAGTATTGCGTTTTATCTGGTGGCTGCTGATTGGCATTCTGCTGATTGGCTTCGCTGTCGCCGACGGGTTCGACATGGGGGTGGGCATGCTCACCCGTTTCCTCGGCCGTAACGACACCGAGCGTCGGATTATGATCAACGCCATCGCTCCGCACTGGGACGGTAACCAGGTGTGGCTGATCACCGCCGGCGGCGCGCTGTTCGCGGCCTGGCCGATGGTTTACGCCGCAGCGTTCTCTGGCTTCTATGTAGCGATGATTCTGGTGCTGGCTTCGCTGTTCTTCCGTCCGGTCGGTTTTGACTACCGTTCCAAGATCGAGGACACCCGCTGGCGCAACATGTGGGACTGGGGCATCTTCATCGGTAGCTTCGTGCCGCCGCTGGTGATTGGTGTGGCCTTCGGCAACCTGTTGCAGGGCGTGCCGTTCCACGTCGATGAATACCTGCGTCTGTTCTATACCGGAAACTTCTTCCAGCTGCTGAACCCGTTTGGTCTGCTGGCCGGTATCGTCAGCGTGGCGATGATCCTGACTCAGGGTGCCACCTACCTGCAGATGCGTACCGTAGGCGAACTGCACCTGCGTACCCGCACCGTTTCCACGGTGGCGGCGCTGGTGACGCTGGTCTGCTTCGCGCTGGCGGGTGTGTGGGTCTACTACGGCATCGACGGCTATGTGGTGAAATCAGTAATGGATCATAGCGGCCCGTCTAACCCGCTGACTAAAGAAGTCGTGCGTGAGGCCGGTGCATGGATGGTGAACTTTAATAACATGCCAGCGCTGTGGGCCGTTCCTGCCCTGGGCGTGGTGCTGCCGCTGCTGACCGTCGTCTCGACTAAAGCGGATAAAGGCGCGTGGGCATTCCTGTTCTCCTCGCTGACCCTGGCCTGCATCATTCTGACCGCCGGTATTGCGATGTTCCCGTTCATCATGCCGTCCAGCACCATGCTGAACGCCAGCCTGACGATGTGGGACGCGACCTCCAGTCAGCGGACGCTGAACCTGATGACCTACGTGGCGATTGTCTTCGTGCCGATCATTCTGGCCTACACCAGCTGGTGTTACTGGAAGATGTTCGGCCGCATTACGCGCGAAGACATCGAAAAGAACACCCACTCGCTGTACTAAGGTAAGGAGCTATATATGTGGTACTTCGCATGGATTTTGGGAACGCTTCTTGCCTGTGCCTTTGGGGTGATTACCGCGCTGGCGCTTGAGCACGTGGAAGCCACCAAAGCAGGTAAAGAAGAACACTGATGAGTATTATCGTGATGCGATATACGAAATCATTCGGATTGCATCGAGGCGGCAAGTCTGTGAATCCCCAGGAGCTTACACCAGTAAGTGACTGGGGTAAGCAGACGTAGCCAACAAAGAGGCGACGTGAATGATAAAGTATATGTATGCGATAATGGACAAGCGCCCGTTAAGGGCGCTTTCCTTATTGATGGCGCTGCTGCTGGCAGGCTGCATCTTCTGGGATCCGTCGCGCTTTGCGGCGAAGACCAGCGAGCTGGAAATCTGGCATGGTTTCTTGCTGATGTGGGCGGTTTGCAGCGGCGTTATTCACGGCGTGGGCTTCCGTCCGCGTGCCGTTCACTGGCAGGGGATTTTTTGTCCGCTTATCGCTGATATCGTGCTCGCTTTGGGTCTCTTCTTTTTCTTCTTTTGAATAAGAGATCTCTGTTAATGGTATGGGCTTGCATAAGCCCATAAAAATTTACGCCCCGTTTACTTTCCCCCATTCCAAACCACCTTTCCCGCGCGTATAGTAGCGAAGTTTGAAAGCTCTAACCTTTTTTTGCATTACCGGGATGTAAAGTGAATACAACGCTGTTTCGATGGCCGGTTCGGGTCTACTACGAAGATACCGACGCCGGTGGTGTGGTTTACCACGCCAGTTACGTCGCTTTTTATGAAAGAGCACGCACAGAGATGCTGCGCCACCATCACTTTAGTCAACAGGTGCTGTTGGCTGAACGCGTTGCCTTCGTGGTTCGCAAAATGACGCTGGAGTATTTTGCCCCCGCCAGACTCGACGACATGCTCGAAGTCCAGACGGAAATTACCTCGATGCGCGGCACCTCTTTGGTTTTCACGCAGCGAATCGTCAACGCCGAGAATACAGTGTTAAACGAAGCTGAGGTTCTCATTGTGTGCGTTGATCCACTCTTAATGAAGCCACGTGCGCTTCCCAAGTCTATTGTCGCGGAGTTTAAGCAGTGACTGACATGAATATCCTTGATTTGTTCCTGAAGGCGAGCCTTCTGGTTAAACTTATCATGTTGATTTTGATTGGTTTTTCTATCGCTTCCTGGGCTATCATTATTCAGAGAACGCGTATCCTTAACTCGGCCGCGCGTGAAGCTGAAGCGTTCGAGGACAAATTCTGGTCCGGGATCGAGCTGTCCCGTTTGTACCAGGAGAGCCAGGGGCGTCGCGATAACCTGACCGGTTCGGAACAAATCTTCTACAGCGGTTTCAAAGAATTTGCGCGCCTGCATCGGGCCAACAGCCATGCGCCGGAAGCGATTGTCGAAGGGGCATCGCGCGCGATGCGTATTTCGATGAACCGCGAGCTGGAAACGCTGGAAACCCATATCCCGTTCCTCGGCACCGTAGGCTCCATCAGCCCGTATATCGGTCTGTTCGGTACTGTCTGGGGGATTATGCATGCCTTTATCGCCCTTGGCGCGGTGAAGCAGGCCACCCTGCAGATGGTGGCGCCAGGTATCGCCGAAGCGCTGATCGCCACCGCGATCGGTCTGTTCGCCGCGATCCCGGCGGTCATGGCGTACAACCGCCTGAACCAGCGCGTGAACAAGCTTGAACTGAACTACGACAACTTTATGGAAGAGTTCACCGCTATTCTGCACCGTCAGGCCTTTACCACCAGCGAAAGCAATAAGGGGTAAGCCATGGCCAGAGCACGTGGACGCGGACGTCGCGAACTGAAGTCCGAGATCAACATCGTTCCGCTGCTGGATGTCCTGCTGGTACTGCTGCTGATCTTTATGGCAACGGCGCCCATCATTACGCAGAGCGTGGAAGTCGATCTGCCGGACGCCACGGAATCGCAAGCGGTGAAAAGCAATGACGATCCGCCGGTGATTGTGGAAGTCTCCGGGGTAGGGCAGTACAGCGTGAAAGTGGGGCAGGAGACGCTGTCCCAGCTGCCGCCGGAGCAGGTGATTGCCGAAGCGAAGCGTCGTCTTGAAGCCAATGAGAAAACGGTATTCCTGATCGGCGGTGCGAAAGACGTCCCTTACGATGAAATTATTAAAGCGCTGAACCTGTTGCATAGTGCAGGGGTTAAATCGGTCGGCTTGATGACCAAACCTATTTAATCGCTTCAGGTATGTGCGTCCGCGTGGCGTCCGATGGTGGGTATCGCTCGCCGTCGGCGTGCATCGCGGGTACAGGCGAACAGTTTTTGGGAACCGATAGTGTCAAAGGCAACCGAACAAAACGACAAGCTTAAACGAGCGATCATCATTTCAGTCGCGCTGCACATCATTCTGATCGCGCTGCTGATCTGGAGTTCGTTTGACGAGCATCTGGATGCCTCTGCCGGCGGCGGCGGGGGATCGTCCATTGATGCCGTCATGGTCGATCCGGGGGCGGTGGTAAATAACTATAACCGTCAGCAACAGCAGCAGGCCAGCGCACGTCGCGCCGCTGAGCAGCGTGAAAAACAGGCGCAGCAGCAGGCGGAAGAGTTACGTGAGAAACAGGCAGCGGAACAGGAACGGCTGAAACAGCTCGAACAGGAACGGCTGCAGGCGCAGGAAGCGGCGAAAGAAGCGAAGGAACAGCAGAAGCAGGCTGAGGAAGCGGCTGCCAAGGCTGCCGCGGCGGCGAAAGCCAAAGCGGATGCGCAGGCTAAAGAAGCGCAGGAAGCGGCTGCCAAAGCGGCTGCCGACGCAAAAGCGAAGGCGGATGCCCAGGCAAAAGCGGCTGAGCTGGCAGCGGCTAAAGCCGCCGCTGACGCGAAGAAACAGGCCGATGCCGCCGCCGCGAAAGCGGCAGCCGATGCGAAGAAACAGGCGGAAGCCGAAGCGGCGAAAGCCGCAGCAGAAGCGCAGAAGAAAGCGGAAGCGGCAGCGGCGAAGAAAGCGCAGCAGGAAGCAGAGAAGAAGGCCCAGCAGGAGGCGGCTAAGCAAGCTGCGGCTGAAAAAGCGGCAGCAGAAAAAGCTGCCGAAAAAGCCGCTGAGAAAGCTGCCGCCCAAAAAGCGGCCGCAGAGAAGGCCGCCGCCGAGAAAGCCGCCGCAGCTGAAAAAGCGGCGGCAGCCAAAGCGGCTGCGGCTGAGAAGGCAGCGGCCGATAAAGCGGCCAAAGCGGCAGCAGCAAAAGCGGCGGCAGCGAAGAAAGCGGCTGCCGCGAAAGAAGCGGACGGCGTTGACGACCTGCTTGGCGATCTGAGTTCGGGTAAGAATGCGCCTAAAACAGGCGGAGGAGCCAAAGGAAACAATGCCTCTGCTGCCGGGAGTGGTAATACTAAAAACAGTGCCTCGGGGGCTGATATCAATAACTATGCCGGGCAGATAAAGTCGGCGATTGAAAGTAAGTTTTATGACGCATCGTCCTATGCAGGCAAAACATGTACCTTGCGTATCAAACTTGCTCCTGACGGCCTGTTGTTAAATATACAGTCCGAAGGTGGTGATCCTGCTCTGTGCCAGGCCGCTCTTGCCGCAGCCCGGCAGGCTAAGTTCCCGAAACCACCTAGCCAGGCAGTATATGAAGTCTTCAAAAATGCGCCACTGGACTTCAAACCTCAGTGATATTTTTCCCCGTGCAAACGGGGAAAAACAATCTATGGTAGTCACAGGGTTTTGGTAGTTTTGTATATTTGAGTTTGTTAACATTCTGCTAAATTATCGTGGGCTTTCCGCCCGGATAAGGGAGATATGATGAAGCAGGCATTACGAGTAGCATTTGGTTTTTTAATGCTGTGGGCGGCGGTGCTGCACGCAGAAGTACGTATCGAGATCACCCAGGGGGTGGACTCGGCACGCCCTATCGGCGTGGTACCGTTCCAGTGGGCCGGCCAGGGCGCTGCGCCTGAAGATGTTGGCGGTATCGTGGCAGCTGACCTGCGCAACAGTGGTAAATTCAACCCGCTGGATCGCTCGCGTCTGCCGCAGCAGCCGACCAGTGCCCAGGAAGTGCAGCCTGCTGCCTGGTCTGCGCTGGGTATCGACGCCGTGGTCGTCGGTCAGGTCACGTCAAACCCGGATGGTTCTTATCAGGTAGCATATCAGCTGGTGGATACCGGCGGTGCGCCGGGTACAACGCTGGCGCAAGGCTCTTTTAAAGTCACTAAACAGTACCTGCGCTACGCAGCGCACGCTGCCAGCGACGCGGTATTTGAGAAGCTGACCGGCATCAAGGGCGCCTTCCGTACCCGTATCGCCTACGTGGTGCAGAAAAACGGCGGCCAGTTCCCTTACGAACTGCGCGTGTCCGACTACGATGGTTACAACCAGTTCCTTGTTCACCGTTCCTCCCAGCCGCTGATGTCCCCGGCCTGGTCTCCGGACGGTTCTAAACTGGCTTACGTGACCTTTGAAAGTGGTCGTTCTGCGCTGGTGGTTCAGACCCTGGCGAACGGCGCTGTGCGTCAGATCGCCTCCTTCCCGCAGCACAATGGCGCGCCGGCGTTCTCTCCGGATGGCTCTAAGTTGGCCTTCGCGCTGTCGAAAACCGGTAGCCTGAACCTGTACGTGATGGATCTGGGCTCCGGTCAGATTCGTCAGGTGACTAACGGTCGCAGCAACAACACCGAACCAAGCTGGTTCCCGGACAGCCAGAACCTGGCCTTCACCTCTGACCAGGCCGGTCGTCCGCAGGTGTATAAAGTCAACATCAATGGCGGCACGCCGCAGCGTATCACCTGGGAAGGTTCACAGAACCAGGACGCCGACGTGAGCGCGGATGGTAAAACCATGGTAATGGTCAGCTCGGCCGGCGGTCAGCAGCACATTGCCAAACAAGATCTGGAAGCGGGTGGTGTACAGGTTCTGTCATCAACGTTTTTAGACGAAACGCCAAGTCTGGCACCTAACGGCACTATGGTAATCTACAGCTCTTCTCAGGGGATGGGATCCGTGCTGAATCTGGTTTCTACAGATGGGCGTTTCAAAGCGCGTCTTCCGGCAACTGATGGACAGGTAAAATCGCCTGCCTGGTCGCCGTATCTGTGATAATAAATAATTGATTATTAAAGGAATCAAAGAAATGCAACTGAACAAAGTGCTGAAAGGGCTGATGATCGCTCTGCCGGTTATGGCAATCGCGGCATGTTCTTCTAACAAGAACGCCAGCAACGACCAGAGCGGTGAAGGCATGCTGGGTGCCGGCACTGGTATGGACGCTAACGGTAACGGCGGCAACATGTCTTCTGAAGAGCAAGCTCGTCTGCAGATGCAGCAGCTGCAACAGAACAACATCGTTTACTTCGATCTGGACAAGTACGATATCCGTTCTGACTTCGCTGCCATGCTGGACGCGCATGCGAACTTCCTGCGCAGCAACCCGTCCTACAAAGTGACTGTAGAAGGTCACGCGGATGAGCGCGGTACGCCGGAATACAACATCGCTCTGGGTGAGCGTCGTGCTAACGCCGTTAAGATGTATCTGCAGGGCAAAGGTGTTTCTGCCGATCAGATCTCCATCGTTTCTTACGGTAAAGAAAAACCAGCAGTACTGGGTCATGACGAAGCGGCATATGCCAAAAACCGTCGCGCCGTACTGGTTTACTAAGAGAATTGCATGAGCAGTAACTTCAGACATCATTTATTGAGTCTGTCGTTACTGGTTGGCATAGCGGCCCCCTGGGCCGCTTTTGCTCAGGCGCCAATCAGTAGTGTCGGCTCAGGCTCGGTCGAAGACCGCGTCACTCAACTCGAGCGTATTTCCAATGCTCACAGCCAGCTTTTAACCCAACTCCAGCAACAACTCTCTGATAACCAGACTGACATTGATTCTCTCCGTGGCCAGATCCAGGAGAACCAATATCAGCTGAATCAGATCGTTGAGCGCCAGAAGCAGATTCTGCTGCAGATAGATAGTCTGAGCAGCCGTGGCGCCGGCGCAGCGGCAGCATCAGGTACGCAGGCTCCATCGTCTTCCGGCGATCAGAGCGCGGCTGCTACCAGCGCAGCGCCAGCGGCCTCGTCAGGCGCCCCGGCGATGACCGGCGATGCGAACACCGATTACAATGCGGCCATTGCCCTGGTGAAGGATGCTTCACGCCAGGATGACGCAATGGTGGCGTTTCAGAACTTCGTTAAAAAGTACCCGGATTCAACTTATCAGCCGAACGCCAACTATTGGCTCGGACAGTTGAATTACAATAAGGGGAAAAAAGACGATGCGGCGTTTTACTTCGCCTCGGTGGTGAAGAACTACCCGAAATCGCCAAAAGCGCCTGACGCCATGTTTAAGGTCGGCGTGATCATGCAGGACAAGGGTGATACCGCGAAAGCGAAAGCGGTTTACCAGCAGGTGATCAGTAAATTCCCCGGCACCGACGGTGCGAAACAAGCGCAAAAACGTCTTAATGCTCTTGGTTGATTACGGCATGACCAGAAATCGCGTTATTTCTGGTCTTGTCGCCTGAATCACCAGCAGTTAAGTGATCTTTATCGAAATTTTAGTTGCGCTGAATTCTGAAATCAGTAATATATGCCGCCGTTGCCAAGGGATATCAAACAAGCCCAAAGCGATGCCAGAGTGGGTCGTTAGCTCAGTTGGTAGAGCAG
>NZ_KV793012.1:474081-474579 GCF_001808325.1 Klebsiella sp. HMSC16C06 | reverse complement strand
GGTCGCAGGTTCGAATCCTGCACGACCCACCAATCGTTCTGGTGGAACGCGATAGTAAAACGTGAAGGATAACGTTGCGACAGCAACGGCCCATAGGGCGAGGCGAAGCCGAGTCATCCTGCACGACCCACCACTTAGTAGTATCCAGCGCAGTATCGGGTGATTAGCTCAGCTGGGAGAGCACCTCCCTTACAAGGAGGGGGTCGGCGGTTCGATCCCGTCATCACCCACCACTGTGGGTCGTTAGCTCAGTTGGTAGAGCAGTTGACTTTTAATCAATTGGTCGCAGGTTCGAATCCTGCACGACCCACCATCTTTAACATCGAACGTCGGTGTTAAACGTGAAGGATAACGTTGCTTCAGCAACGGCGCCCCAGGGCGAGCGAAGCGAGTCATCCTGCACGACCCACCACATTTTAATGATGGGGCCGGTGGACGCAGTATCGGTAGTATCCAGCGCAGTTTCGGGTGATTAGCTCAGCTGGGAGAGCACCTCCC
>NZ_KV793012.1:413903-474061 GCF_001808325.1 Klebsiella sp. HMSC16C06 | reverse complement strand
GGTCGCAGGTTCGAATCCTGCACGACCCACCAATTTCAGCATTTAACTCAAATGTTGAACGTGAAGGATAACGTTGCGTCAGCAACGGCCCGAAGGGCGAGGCGAAGCCGAGTCATCCTGCACGACCCACCAATTTCAATATTGGTGTCGAGTGAAATTATTCAGGTAGTACCAGAGTGGGTCGTTAGCTCAGTTGGTAGAGCAGTTGACTTTTAATCAATTGGTCGCAGGTTCGAATCCTGCACGACCCACCAATGTAAAAAGGCGCCCTAAAGGCGCCTTTTTGCTATCCGCCATACTCCAAAATTCGACTTCAGCATGACTCCACGGTCACGCTGCGCTTACCGTGGCTACACAGGGTACGAACCGGTCGTTTGGGCAGATGTGTAGCATCGTCCGCGGCATACGGGCTGATGTACAAAATTCATCACGACTTTTTGCTCGTAATCCGCTATCTTGTTTAGCATATAAAACACCATGACCGTGTTAAGGCGCAGACAGGCCATAGTGACGGTCTTAGAGTTAAGCCAGTAAAACGAGATTGCATGATGAGCGTAATGTTTGATCCTGAAACGGCGATTTATCCTTTTCCAGCGAAACCACAACCGCTGACCGTCGACGAAAAGCAGTTTTATCGCGAAAAAATCAAGCGCCTGTTGCGCGAGCGCGACGCCGTGATGGTGGCGCATTACTACACCGATCCTGAAATTCAACAACTGGCGGAAGAAACCGGCGGCTGTATCGCCGACTCGCTGGAGATGGCGCGTTTTGGCGCCCGTCATTCGGCCTCCACGCTGCTGGTCGCCGGGGTGCGTTTTATGGGGGAAACCGCCAAAATCCTCAGCCCGGAAAAGACCATTCTGATGCCGACCCTGAACGCGGAGTGTTCGCTGGATCTGGGCTGTCCGATTGAGGAATTCAACGCCTTCTGCGATGCCCATCCCGATCGCACCGTGGTGGTTTATGCCAATACGTCCGCCGCGGTGAAGGCCCGCGCTGACTGGGTGGTTACCTCCAGTATCGCCGTGGAACTCATTGATCATCTGGACAGCCTGGGTCAAAAGATCCTCTGGGCGCCGGACCGCCACCTTGGCCGCTATGTCCAGCTTCAGACCGGCGCAGACGTGCTGTGCTGGCAGGGGGCGTGCATCGTGCACGATGAGTTTAAAACCCAGGCACTGACGCGTATGAAGGCCCTCTATCCTGAAGCTGCTGTACTGGTCCATCCTGAATCGCCGCAGGCGATCGTCGAGATGGCGGATGCCGTGGGATCCACCAGCCAGCTGATTGCGGCGGCGAAAAGCTTGCCCCAGCGCCAGCTGATCGTGGCCACCGATCGCGGTATCTTCTATAAAATGCAGCAGGCGGTACCGGAGAAAACGCTGCTGGAAGCGCCCACTGCCGGCGAAGGGGCGACCTGCCGCAGCTGCGCGCACTGCCCGTGGATGGCGATGAACGGCCTGAAAGCCATTGCCGAGGGACTCGAACAGGGCGGCGCTGAACACGAAATCCACGTCGACGAAGCGCTGCGCACCGGGGCATTGATTCCGCTTAACCGGATGCTGGATTTTGCGGCTACACTACGGGGATAACGTATTGTCGCGTCGCAAGACGCTGAGGGGATGAAATGGATTTTTTTAGCACGCAGAATATCTTAGTACATATACCCATCGGCGCCGGGGGGTACGATCTCTCCTGGATAGAGGCCGTGGGGACCATCGCCGGGCTGCTGTGCATCTGGCTGGCGAGCCTGGAGAAGATCAGTAACTATGCTTTCGGGCTGGTCAACGTCACGCTGTTCGCCATCATCTTCTTTCAGATCCAGCTGTATGCCAGCCTGCTGCTGCAGCTGTTCTTCTTTGCCGCTAACGTTTACGGCTGGTATGCCTGGTCGCGACAAAGCAGCAACCATGAGGCTGAGCTGCAGATCCGCTGGTTGCCGCGCAGCAAAGCGCTGGGCTGGCTGGCGGCCTGCGTGGTGGCGATCGGCTTGCTGACCCTGTTTATCAACCCGTTCTTTGCTTTCCTGACGCGGATCGCGGTCAGCCTGATGCAAGCGCTGGGTCTGCAGGTCTCCATGCCGGTGCTGCAGCCGGATGCCTTCCCGTTCTGGGACTCCTGCATGACGGTGCTGTCGGTGGTGGCGATGATCTTAATGACCCGCAAGTATGTCGAGAACTGGCTGCTGTGGGTGATTGTCAACGTGATAAGCGTGGTGATTTTTGCCCGCCAGGGCGTCTATGCCATGTCGCTGGAATACCTCTTGCTGACGTTCATTGCGCTGAACGGCAGCCGGATGTGGATAAACAGCGCGCGTGAGCGAGGTTCTCACGCGTTTTCTGGCTAATGGTGGTGGTGATGATCGTGCCCGGCGTGCATCGTGTTGAGATGGCACTCCGGGCCGCTGCAGGGCTGGTACTCCATCTGCACCGTGGCATGCTCAATTTCATATTTATGTTCCAGGAAATGCAGGATGCGGTTGAGTAACGCATCATGATCGTGCGGCGGGACCACCTGAACATGGAGCGTCATCACCGGTTTTTCCCCCACCAGCCAGACGTGGACGTGGTGAACATCGCGTACCTCCGGGATAGAGCGACGGATATCCCGCTGCAGGGCCGCCACATCCAGCGAACGCGGCGCGCCTTCCAGCAGTTCATTCAGACTCTCCTTCAGTAATCGCCAGGCGCTACGTAATACCAGGCAGGAAACCAGTACGGAAAGGATCGGATCGACAGGCGTCCAGCCGGTGGTGAGGATCACCACGGCCGCCACGATCGCGCCGACCGAGCCCAGCAGGTCGCCCAGCACGTGTAGCGCCGCAGCGCGCACGTTGAGATTCTGCTCTTCACTCCCCCGATGCAGGATCCAGAAGGCCAGCACGTTGGCCAGCAGGCCGGCGACCGCAATCACCATCATCGTCACGCCGGCCACCGGCTGCGGATGCTGGAAGCGCTGAATGGCCTCCCAGACAATCAAAATGGTAATCACCACCAGGGCAATGGCATTGAGAAACGCCGCGAGGGTGGTCAAACGCAACCAGCCAAAGGTATGGCGGGTATTCGGTGGGCGACTGGCGAAGCGAACCGCCAGCAGCGCAAACAGCAGGGCGGCGGAATCGGTGAGCATATGGCCGGCATCTGCCAGCAGGGCCAGTGAGCCGGAGATTGCGCCGCCGACGGCTTCAACCAACATAAAACCGGCGGTGACGATAAACGCCCATCGCAGCCGGCGAGCGTTACCGCTGTCCGGAGCCTGGGCAGGGGAGTGCGAATGCGGGTGGGCCATCGTGTCGTCCCTTGATAGTTATCATTATTACGCTATGACATCATAAACAGAGAGCGATAACAAACGAAGAAAAGGCGAGCCTGGCTCGCCTTTTCTTCGTTTGTTCCCAGCGTATTACTTACTGGGTGGTACCGTCGGTTTTGCTGTTGTCGTGGTTCATGCTGCCGCCATTGTCCAGTTTCTTACCGGTGTCCGGACAGCGGCCGTCTTTACACATCGAGTTTTTATGCACTTCATCGCTCGACATATTGTCCTGGCTCATCGTCGAGCCATCAGGATGGAGCATGGTGCCGCCAGAGCCAGAATTAATCTGGTTATTGTCCACATTGTTTGGCGCCACGTTCTCACGGGCATCCGGCGCCACCTGACCGGCATCCGCGGAAGAGTTGGCCTGGCCATTATTGGACTGGGCGCCGGTGTCTGCCGCCAGGGCCGCGCCGCTGGCAAGACCTAAGGTGGCGGTGAGTAAAAGGGTCGTCAGTTTTTTCATATTCATCGGATACTCCTGTTAAACCGGGAAGGGGAAATGCGCTTCCCGCGGTGAGTGTGCCAGGGATCTGACTCGCTATGGTTAAAGACTCCGCAGACGATCGCAGTGTCACTATATAATCCTGAAACGTAAGACTTAATTAGCTTTAACAGTTAATTATTGTAGTGCATGAGCCTGGTTTCGCTACTTTATGGCGTATTTTTGCCTATTTCCAGGATTATTCCATCACTACTGTAAAATCACGTTTACACTTTTTCGGCGAAGAGATAGATTGGAGGGATTGCATTTCATTGAATAAGTATGGCAACGCTGGAAAGAAGATGAATTATCAGAACGACGATTTACGCATTAAAGAGATCAACGAATTATTACCTCCCGTTGCGCTCCTGGAAAAATTCCCTGCTACCGAAAATGCTGCAAATACCGTTGCGCATGCTCGCAAAGCGATCCATCAGATCCTCAAGGGCGACGATGATCGTCTGCTGGTAGTGATTGGGCCCTGTTCGATTCACGATCCGGCAGCGGCGAAAGAGTACGCTTCCCGTCTGCTGCCCCTGCGCGAGGCATTGAAGGGCGAGCTCGAGATCGTCATGCGGGTCTATTTTGAAAAACCGCGCACCACCGTCGGCTGGAAAGGGCTTATCAACGATCCCCATATGGATAACAGCTTCCGCATCAACGACGGGTTGCGCATCGCGCGCAAACTGCTGCTGGACATTAACGACAGCGGCCTGCCGGCGGCGGGGGAATTCCTCGATATGATCACCCCGCAGTATGTCGCCGATCTGATGAGCTGGGGCGCCATTGGGGCGCGTACCACCGAATCCCAGGTTCACCGTGAGCTCGCCTCCGGACTCTCCTGCCCGGTGGGCTTTAAGAATGGTACCGATGGCACCATCAAGGTGGCTATCGACGCGATTAACGCCGCTGGCGCACCGCACTGTTTCCTGTCGGTCACTAAGTGGGGCCACTCCGCTATCGTTAATACCAGCGGTAACGGCGACTGCCATATTATTCTGCGCGGCGGCAAAGAGCCGAACTACAGCGCGAAGCACGTGGCGGACGTGAAGATCGGCCTGGCGAAAGCGGGCCTGCCGGCTCAGGTGATGATCGACTTCAGCCATGCCAACTCCAGCAAGCAGTTCAAGAAGCAGATGGAAGTGGGCGCCGACGTATGCCAGCAGATTGCCGGCGGTGAGCGGGCGATCATGGGCGTGATGATTGAAAGCCATCTGGTGGAAGGCAACCAGAGCCTCGAGAGCGGTGAACCGCTGACCTACGGCAAGAGCGTCACCGACGCCTGCATCGGCTGGGAGGATACCGAAACGATCCTGCGTCAGCTGGCGGAAGCGGTGAAAACCCGCCGCGGCTAAGCGAATCTGCGCTGGCGCAGGCAATAAAAAAAGCGTGGAGATTTCCACGCTTTTTTGTTTTTACCGGGAGGAATTACTTCGCTTTACCCTGGTTGGCGACGGCAGCCGCTTTCGCCGCGATCTCTTCCGCATTGCCCAGATAGTAATGTTTGATCGGCTTGAAGTTTTCATCGAACTCATACACCAGCGGTACGCCGGTCGGGATGTTCAGTTCGAGGATCTCGTCTTCGCCCATGTTGTCGAGGTATTTCACCAGCGCGCGCAGGGAGTTACCGTGAGCGGCGATGATCACGCGCTCACCGCTTTTCAGGCGCGGCAGAATGGTTTCGTTCCAGTAAGGCACGACGCGGTCGATGGTCAGCGCCAGGCTTTCAGTGGTCGGCAGTTCGGCGTCGGTCAGTTTTGCATAGCGCGGATCGTGGCCCGGGTAGCGCTCGTCGTCTTTGGTCAGCTCCGGCGGAGTGACAGCGAAGCCGCGACGCCACTGTTTAACCTGCTCGTCACCGTATTTCTCAGCGGTTTCCGCTTTGTTCAGGCCCTGCAGCGCGCCGTAATGACGCTCGTTCAGCTTCCAGGATTTCTCAACCGGCAGCCAGGCCTGATCCAGTTCGTCCAGCACGTTCCACAGGGTGTGGATGGCACGTTTCAGCACGGAGGTATAAGCAAAATCAAAGCTGAAGCCTTCAGCCTTCAGCAGTTTACCTGCCGCTTTCGCTTCGCTAACGCCTTTCTCGGAAAGATCAACGTCGTACCAACCGGTGAAGCGGTTTTCGTTGTTCCACTGGCTTTCGCCATGACGAACCAGTACCAGCTTAGTTACAGCCATTCTCTTACTCCTCTCTACACGCCATCCCTCGCGCCGCGAACGGTGCGCTGAATATGTTGGTGTATGTGTTATTGATTGATAACTATTCTCATTATATTGCCGTGATTTGGCTCACGGCAATGCTTATCCCTAACCATAGCGAAAATAGTGGCTCAGTGTAAGGTGCTTGTAAAACACAGGTTATTTTTTTGTCCTTTGGTGACGGAAAATAGAGCAGGTTGCTGAAAAAAGAGGCGACAGAGAGGAGGGCGGGGACGAAAAACAGCGCCCCCGGCGGAGGGCGCTGGCGATTAACAGGCGATAAACTGATATTCCGTCAGGCTGACGTACTCCTGGCCCGGACGTAACACACAGTCCGGCTGCGGCCATTCCGGATGATTCGGCGAATCCGGCAGGAATTCGCTCTCCAGCGCCAGCCCCTGCCAGTCGGCGTAGGGCTCCGTCGTCTGCGACGGGGTGCCGCCGAGATAGTTGCCGGAGTAAAACTGCAGCGCCGGAGCGGAGGTATAGACCGTCATCTGCAGCTTGCCGTCCTGCGACCAGACCTGCGCCGCAGGCTGGCTGGCGTCGCCTTTGGCATCCAGCAGGAAGGCATGATCGTATCCCTTCACCTTTTGCTGATCGGCGTCGGCGAGGAAGTCGGCGGCGATGGTTTTCGGCTGGCGGAAATCAAAGCTGGTGTTAGCAACATCTTTGAGTTCACCACCCGGGATACCGTCGCTTTCCACCGGCAGATACCTCTGGGCGAGGATCTGCAACTGGTGCTGGCGCACGTCGCCCTGGTCACCGTCGAGGTTGAAATAGACGTGATTGGTCATGTTCACCGGGCAGGGTTGGTCCACGGTGGCGCGATAGGTAATCGCGATGCGGTTATCGTCGGTCAGACGATAGTGCGCGGTGGCCTGCAGAGTGCCGGGGAAGCCTTGATCGCCATCGGGCGAGGTCAGAGCGAACAGCACTTCCTGCTCGTCGGCGCGGACAATGCGCCAGCGGCGCTTATCAAACCCTTCCGGGCCGCCGTGGAGCTGATGGCCCGCGTCGTTTGACGGCGTGACGTTGACGAGCTGGCCGTCAAGCGGGAAGCGGCTATTGCCGATACGGTTGGCGTAGCGGCCTACCGAGGCGCCAAGAAACGCGGCCTGGCGGGCATAGTCCTCCAGCTTCGTACAGCCCAGCAGCGGATGACGCAGGCTGCCATCAACCAGCGGCACCTCGGCGCTGAGCAGCGTCGCGCCCCAATCCGCCACGGTAACGGTCATCCCCGCCTTATTGCGCAGGGTCACCTGCTGCCAGGGCTGGCCGTCCGGCGCCAGCGCGGTGGTTTGCGTTACCATTGGCCTGCCCCCTGTGACGGTTTGCAGACATAGAATGTCTCTTTAATACCGGTTTTCGCTTCATACGTTTTAGCAACGGCCTGCTGAACGGTATCGACCAGATCTTCCGGGACCAGCGCTACCACGCAGCCGCCAAAGCCGCCGCCGGTCATGCGTACGCCGCCTTTATCACCGATCGTGGCCTTAACGATCTCCACCAGAGTGTCGATCTGCGGGACGGTGATCTCGAAATCATCGCGCATCGAGGCATGGGATTCGGCCATCAGCTCACCCATCCGCTTCAGGTCGCCTTTTTCGAGGGCGCTGGCGGCTTCCACGGTGCGGGCATTCTCCGTCAGCACATGGCGTACGCGCTTCGCGACGACCGGATCCAGCTCATGGGCGACGGCGTTAAATTGCTCGAGGGTAACATCGCGCAGGGCGGGCTGCTGGAAGAAGCGCGCGCCGGTTTCGCACTGTTCACGACGGGTGTTGTACTCGCTGCCGACGAGGGTGCGCTTAAAGTTGCTGTTGATGATCACCACCGCCACGCCTTTCGGCATCGAGACGGCTTTGGTGCCCAGCGAACGGCAGTCGATCAGCAGCGCGTGGTCTTTTTTACCCAGCGCCGAAATCAGCTGATCCATGATGCCGCAGTTGCAGCCGACGAACTGGTTTTCCGCCTCCTGGCCGTTCAGCGCAATTTGCGCGCCATCCAGCGGCAGATGATACAGCTGCTGGAAAACGGTCCCGACGGCGACTTCCAGCGAGGCTGAGGAACTTAATCCCGCGCCCTGCGGTACATTGCCGCTGATCACCAGATCCGCGCCGCCAAAGTGGCTGTTCCGCTGCTGCAGATGCTTTACCACGCCGCGGACATAGTTCGACCACTGCTGGGTGTCGTGGCTGATAATCGGCGCGTCGAGAGAGAACTCATCGGTCTGATTGTCGTAATCGGCGGCAATCACCCGCACCGTACGATCGTCGCGCGGCGCGCAGCTGATCACCGTCTGGTAGTCGATGGCGCAGGGCAGCACAAAACCGTCGTTGTAATCGGTATGCTCGCCGATCAGGTTGACGCGGCCTGGCGCCTGAATGACATGGCTGGCCGGATAACCGAAGGCGTCAGCAAACAGGGTTTGGGTTTTCTCTTTCAGACTCATCATTACACTCCGGATTCACGAAAATGGACGTCGCTGACGGCGCGCAGTCGTTCGGCAGCTTGCTCGGCGGTCAGATCGCGCTGGGTTTCGGCCAGCATTTCATAGCCAACCATAAACTTGCGGACCGTCGCGGAGCGCAGCAGCGGCGGATAAAAGTGGGCATGAAGCTGCCAGTGGTGATGGTCTTCGTCGTTAAACGGCGCGCCGTGCCAGCCCATGGAGTAGGGGAATGAGCACTGGAACAGGTTGTCGTAACGGCTGGTCAGCTTTTTCAACGCCAGCGCCAGATCGCTGCGCTGGGCGTCGGTGAGATCGGTAATACGCTGCACGTGCGCTTTCGGCAACAGCAGCGTTTCGAATGGCCAGGCGGCCCAGTAGGGCACGACCGCCAGCCAGTGCTCGGTGTCCACCACCGTGCGGCTGCCGTCGGCCAGTTCGCGCTGAACATAGTCCAGCAGCATCGGCTGACCTTCTCCGGCGTAATACTCTTTCTGCAGACGGTCTTCCCGTTCCGCTTCATTAGGCAGGAAGCTATTGGCCCACACCTGACCATGCGGGTGAGGGTTGGAGCAGCCCATCGCTGCCCCTTTGTTTTCAAAAACCTGGACCCACGGGTAGCGTTTCCCGAGGTCCGCGGTCTGTTCCTGCCACGCTTTAACCACGCCTTCCAGCGCTTCAGGGCTCAGTTCCGGCAGCGTTTTGCTGTGGTCTGGCGAGAAGCAGATCACCCGACTGGTGCCGCGCGCGCTCTGACAGCGCATCAGCGGATCGTCACTCTCCGGTGCGTCCGGAGTGTCGGTCATCAGGGCCGCAAAGTCGTTGGTAAACACGTAGGTACCGGTGTAATTCGGGTTGGTGTCGCCGGTGACCCGGGTATTACCTGGGCACAGGAAACAGTCCGGATCGTGGGCTGGCAAGGTCTGTTTTGCCGGCGTTTCCTGCGCCCCCTGCCAGGGGCGCTTGGCGCGATGCGGAGAAACCAGAATCCACTGCCCGGTTAACGGGTTATAACGACGATGTGGATGGTCAACGGGGTTAAATACGCTCATGAAGGTTCCTTAGTCTGGATAACCCTGCGGATGACGGGACTGCCAGTGCCAGGTGTCCTGCGCCATTTCGTCCAGGTTGCGCGTCACGCGCCAGTTCAGCTCGCGGTCGGCCTTGGCAGCATCCGCCCAGTAGGCCGGGAGGTCGCCATCGCGGCGCGGCGCGAAATGGTAGTTAATCGGTTTGCCGCAGGCCTTGCTGAAAGCATTGACCACGTCGAGCACGCTGCTGCCGACGCCGGCGCCAAGGTTGTAGATATGGACCCCGGCTTTGTCAGCCAGTTTTTCCATGGCCGCGACGTGGCCATCGGCGAGGTCCATCACGTGGATATAATCGCGTACGCCGGTGCCATCTTCAGTCGGGTAGTCGTTACCAAAGACGGCTAGCGAGTCGCGACGGCCAACGGCGACCTGGGCAATGTACGGCATCAGGTTGTTAGGGATCCCCTGCGGGTCTTCCCCCATGTCGCCCGACGGATGGGCGCCAACCGGGTTGAAGTAACGCAGCAGGGCAATGCTCCACTCTGGCTGGGCTTTTTGCAGGTCAGTCAGGATCTGCTCCACCATCAGCTTGCTTTTGCCGTACGGGCTCTGCGGGGTGCCGGTCGGGAAGCTTTCGACATATGGGATTTTCGGCTGGTCGCCGTAGACGGTAGCTGAGGAGCTAAAGATGAAGTTCTTCACGCCCGCGGCGCGCATGGCAGAAACTAATTTCAGTGTGCCGGTGACGTTATTGTCGTAATATTCCAGCGGCTTGGCGACGGACTCCCCGACGGCTTTCAGCCCGGCGAAGTGGATCACCGCCTCAATGGCGTGATCGTGGAGGATCTCCGTCATCAGCGCTTCGTTACGAATATCGCCTTCAATAAAGGTGGCTTCTTTGCCGCCGAGACGCTCAATCACCGGCAGTACGCTGCGCTTGCTGTTGCAGAGATTGTCGAGGATCACCACCTCATGTCCCTGCTGCAGCAGTTGAACGCAGGTATGACTTCCAATGTAACCGCTACCACCTGTAACCAGAACTTTCATGATTCGCTCCATTCGGCTTATCGTGTATGAGGAAGATAGCATATCAAAGAAGTGAAAAGTGTGACACAGGGCAAGTTAGTGGAATCGTTTACACTTGATGGTGAAACGACATAAATTAAAATTTTTTATCTTTAATACAGATGGTTAGGTGGTTTTTCCGCTATTTTTCTGAAAAATACCAGGGATCTTTCGACCCCCGGCAGGGGGCATCAGGCCACAGGACCGAGCTGATAAGTGTAACCGTCTCCACTGGGAACGAACGCCAGGCGATGGGTAATACAGTCCGGGGCATCTTCCGCATGGTGCGAGACAAACAGCAGCTGTGTGGCCCCTTCGCCAATCAACACGTCGACAAAGCGACGCACCAGCTGGCGATTGAGGGGATCCAGCCCCTGCAGCGGTTCATCGAGGATCAGCAGGGTCGGATGCTTCACCAGCGCGCGAACGATAAGCGCCAGCCGCTGCTGGCCCCACGACAGGCTATGAAACGGCGCGTCGGCGGTGCGTTTATCAATGCCGAGAATATCCAGCCACTGTTGCACCAGCTTGTGCTGCTTGTCCGAGACCGCCTGATAAATGCCGATAGAGTCAAAATAGCCCGACAGGATGACGTTGCGGACGTTGGTGCTGACCCGGTAGTCCAGATGCAGGCTGCTGCTGACGTAGCCGATATGCTTTTTAATATCCCAGATGGTCTCACCGCTGCCGCGACGGCGGCCAAAGAGCGTCAGATCGTTGCTGTAACCCTGCGGATGATCGCCGGTGATAAGGCTCAGCAGCGTGGATTTACCGGCGCCGTTGGGGCCGACGATCTGCCAGTGTTCACCCGGGTTCACGGTCCATGAGAGGTGATTGATGACCGGGCGATCGTTGTAGGAGACCACACCGTCATTGAGCACGATACGCGGCGCCGAGTCTGCCAGCGCATGACGGGCTGGTGGAACATCCGGCTCCGGCAGGGTGATGCCGTCCAGTTTTTCACTGTGCGCCAGCTGGGCGACCAGCGCCTGCTGCAGCAGGGAAGACTTCTCGCCGGTCTCGCTGAGGGTGCAGTCAGCCAGCACGCCGGCGAATTGTACAAACTCCGGGATCTCATCGAAGC
Organism: Klebsiella sp. HMSC16C06; assembly: GCF_001808325.1. Lineage (NCBI taxonomy): Bacteria > Pseudomonadati > Pseudomonadota > Gammaproteobacteria > Enterobacterales > Enterobacteriaceae > Klebsiella > Klebsiella sp. HMSC16C06. The sequence continues at coordinate 462,431 of NZ_KV793012.1, read as the reverse complement.
GGTTGAGGACCAGCACCAGGGTGATGCCGGCGCGGTGCAGGTCGGCCAGCAGGGCAGCCAGCTGCTGGCGGGAGTTGACGTCGAGGCCGTCGAAAGGTTCGTCGAGGATCAGCAGTTGCGGATCGGTCATCAGGGCCTGACACAGCAGGGTCTTACGCGTTTCCCCGGTCGACAGGTACTTAAACCGGCGGTCCAGCAGGGCGCTGATGCCAAACTGTTCGGCCAGGCGCGCGCAGCGGGCAGGATCTTTTACCTCATCCTGGATAATCTCTGCGGTGGTGCGGCCGGTGTCTTCTTCGCCGGGGCTGAGCAGGTCGGTGTTATTGCGCTGCCACTCGTCGCTGACCAGCTTCTGCAACTGCTCGAAGGAGAGGCGGGTTACGCGGGAGAAGTGGCTTTCGTGCTGGCCGCTGAGCAGGGTCAGGTCGCCAGCCAGAGCCCGCGCGAGGGCGGATTTGCCGCTGCCGTTGCTACCGACAAACGCCCAGCTTTGACCCGCTCTCAGGTTCAGCTGGTCTATTTTTAAGGTTTTTGTATCGCTCAGGCGAAACGTGCCTTGCGAAATTTGCAATGATGACATGATGTATCCCATTTTTTGCAGCGATGTGCATCAGGGATACGACTTCGGGCGCGTAATGTCAATGGGGTCAGCATAACGTCGCGAGAATGATGCGATCGGCATTGAAGTAAGCGATCGCCTCCGTCCCTTCCGCCAGGCCAGACGTCTGCGCCTGTGGCAGAGTGGCGCACAGGGTCTGACCGTCGGCCAGCGTCATCAGTACTTCGCACTGCCCGGACCCGCATTCGATATGGCTGATACGACCCGACAACTGGTTATCGGCCTGGCGGGCCACGGCGGGGTCGAGGGTGATGCCGACCCAGGGCGCCTTCAGCAGGACCAGCACCTCCTGGCCCTCATCGAGCCCCAGTTTCTCAGCGCTTTGTGCGGTGATGGCGACGGTCAGGCGCGTCTGCCCGTCGGCCAGCAGTACCTCGACGTGCTGCTGCACCTGCTGGCGATCGCGGCCGGTAATGGTGCCGAACCACTGGTTGCGGGCGCTGGTCTGCAGGGAAAAGCGTGAGATGGCCGCCAGCAGGCTGTCCAGCGGCAGGGCATCGTCATCGCTGAGCACATCAAACGCTTTCTGCTGGATCTGCGCCAGCAGATCGTACAGTTGGATCAGCCGCTGCCCATAGCGGGTCAGCACTGCGCCGCCGCCGCCTTTACCGCCGGTGGCGCGATCCACCAGCGGTTGTTCGCTGAGCTGGTTCATCTCGTTGATGGCATCCCACGCGCTTTTGTAGCTGATACCCGCGTGCTTGGCCCCCTGGCTTATCGAACCGGTCTGGTCAATTTGTTTGAGCAGGGCGATCCGCCGGGGATCGGCAAACAGGCGCTGCTGTAGCTTAAGGGTAAGAAGAATTTCGGCCTGCATAATCGTTTCCTGACAAAAAAGGGTATTGTGACCGATAGTCACCCGCTTGCAAAACCTCTGTGCGCGGTTTTGTCATTACCCACCGCACAAATGGGGCGTGTTTTTTCGGCTGAAACCGTTACAATCAGCAAATCATACTATCTGGAGTGAACCATGTTAGAGCTTTTGAAAAGTCTGGTTTTTGCGGTCATCATGGTACCGGTGGTGATGGCGGTCATCCTGGGACTGATTTACGGTCTTGGCGAAGTGTTCAACCTCTTCTCCGGCGTAGGCCACAAAGATCGCAGCCAGCAAAATCATTGATTTCCCGGCGCCCGGTTTAACCGGGCGCTGTGCTATTTCCCTCCTGTATCATTTCCCTTCGTTTTATTGTCCTGTGTCACTATAAAAATGCTCTGCATATCGTTATATTGTCGAATACATAACGCATTGACAGGAGATTCAGATGGCAGGTTCTTGGTTACGCGGGGTTATCGGGGTATCACTCACGCTGTGCGTCGCGGGTCAGGCGCAGGCGGCAGAGGGGAAAGTGACCGTTTTCGCCGCCGCATCGTTAACCAACGCGATGCAGGATATTGCCCAGGCGTATAAGAAAGAGAAAAACGTCGATGTCGTGTCGTCGTTTGCCTCGTCGTCGACGCTGGCGCGGCAAATTGAAGCGGGCGCACCAGCCGATCTGTTTATCTCCGCCGATCAGAAATGGATGGATTACGCCGCAGACAAAAAGGCCATCGACCCGGCAACCCGTGCCACCCTGCTTGGCAACAGCCTGGTGGTGGTCGCGCCGAAAGCCAGCGCGCAGGGGGCGATTACCATTGATGAGAAAACCGACTGGACCAGCCTGCTGAAAGGAGGCCGTCTGGCGGTGGGCGATCCGCAGCACGTTCCGGCAGGCATCTACGCTAAAGAGGCGCTGCAGAAACTCGGCGCCTGGGAGACCTTGTCGCCGAAACTTGCCCCGGCGGAAGACGTGCGCGGCGCGCTGGCCCTGGTGGAGCGCAACGAAGCGCCGCTGGGGATTGTCTATGGCTCTGATGCCGTGGCCAGCAAAGGGGTTAAAGTGGTCGGCACCTTCCCGGAGGCCTCGCATCAGAAAGTCGAGTACCCGCTGGCGATTGTCGATGGTCATCGCAATGCGGCCGTGAGCGCTTTCTATGACTACCTGAAAGGGCCGGAAGCGTCCGCGATTTTTAAACGTTACGGATTTACCACCCGCTGATGTTTCTGAGCGAACCCGAATGGCAGGCGGTGCTGCTGAGCCTGAAAGTCTCCTCCCTGGCGGTGGCCTTGAGCTTGCCTTTTGGCATCTTTTTTTCCTGGCTGCTGGTTCGGCGCACCTTTCCCGGCAAGGCGCTGCTCGACAGTATTCTCCATTTACCGCTGGTGCTGCCGCCGGTGGTGGTGGGGTATCTGCTGCTGGTGGCCATGGGGCGGCGCGGGTTTATTGGCAGTTGGCTGTATGACTGGTTCGGCATCAGCTTTGCCTTCAGTTGGCGCGGGGCGGTGCTGGCGGCGGCGGTGATGTCTTTCCCGCTGATGGTGCGCGCCATTCGCCTGGCGCTGGAAGGGGTGGATGTCAAACTGGAGCAAGCGGCGAGAACCCTCGGGGCCAGCCGCTGGCGAGTGTTTATGACTATTACGCTACCGCTGACTCTGCCGGGGATTATTGTCGGCACAGTGCTGGCCTTCGCCCGCTCGTTAGGGGAGTTTGGCGCGACCATCACGTTCGTCTCCAATATTCCCGGCGAAACGCGCACCCTGCCTTCGGCGATGTACACCTTGATCCAGACCCCGGGCGGGGAGGGGGCGGCGGCTCGCCTCTGCCTCATCGCCATCGGACTGGCGCTGGTTTCGCTGCTGATTTCGGAATGGCTGGCCCGCGTGAGCCGCCAGCGCATGGGAGGATAATGATGCTGGAGCTGGACTTTACCCAGATCCTCGGCAGTCACTGCCTGCAGATCCGTGAAACCCTGCCCGCCAGCGGGATCACCGCCATCTTTGGCGTCTCCGGCGCTGGCAAAACCTCGTTGATTAACGCCATTAGCGGCCTGACCCGGCCGCAGACGGGGCGCATCGTGCTCAACGGCCGGGTGCTGAACGACACCGCCCAGCGTATCTGTCTGGCGCCGGAGCAGCGCCGTATCGGCTATGTGTTTCAGGACGCGCGCCTGTTTCCCCACTATAAAGTGCGCGGTAATCTGCGCTACGGGATGGCGAAATCCATGGTCAGCCAGTTCGATAAGCTGGTGGAATTGCTGGGGATCGCGCCCTTGCTGGATCGCCTGCCGGGCCGGTTATCCGGCGGCGAAAAGCAGCGAGTGGCCATCGGCCGCGCCCTGCTGACCGCACCGGAGCTACTGCTGCTGGATGAGCCGCTGGCCTCGCTGGATATTCCGCGCAAACGCGAACTGTTGCCCTACCTGCAGCGGCTGGCGCAGGAGATCCATATTCCGATGCTCTACGTCAGCCACTCGCTGGATGAGATCCAGCATCTGGCCGATCGCGTGCTGGTGCTGGAGGCCGGTAAGGTGAAGGCTTTTGGTCCGCTGGAGGAGGTCTGGAGCAGCAGCGTGATGCACCCCTGGCTGCCGGCGGAACAGCAGAGTACGATCCTCAGCGCCACCGTCGCCGCGCAGCATCCGCAGTACGCGATGACGGCTCTGACGCTGGGTGACCAGCTGCTGTGGGTCAACCGGCTCGAACGTCCCGCAGGCGACACCGCACGGATCCGCATTCAGGCGTCGGACGTTTCGCTGACACTGGCCCAGCCGTCCGGGACCAGCATCCGCAATATCTTGCGCGCCGAGGTGGCTCAGTGTCTGGAGGTCAACGGACAGATTGAAGTGCAGCTCAGAGTGAGTGGCCGTCTGCTATGGGCCAGGATTAGCCCATGGGCGCGGGACGACCTGGCGATAGCGCCAGGTCAGCAGGTGTTTGCTCAGATCAAAAGCGTGTCGATCGCCGCCTGATTACAGCAGCTGGCGGTAGATAAACTCGGCGATGCTGGTGGACTCATTGTCGCCGATGACCACCCTGGCGCGAGCTTTCACCTCGTCCACCGCATTGCCCATCGCCACCCCAGTGCCCGCCGCTTCCAGCATGCTAAGATCGTTGTAGTTATCGCCGAAGGCCACCACATCCTGCATCGACAGCCCCTGGCTGGCCACCCATTGCGCCAGGCGTTTGCCTTTGCTGTTGCCGGCGCGCGCGATATCCACCTGATCGTGCCACGACCATTCGCACTCCAGGCCCAGCGTCTCGCCGACCTCGCGGGCAAAGCGCTGCAGACGGGGAATGTCTTCATCGGTGAGGGCGAATTTCCATACCGCGTTGACCTCGCGGACCGCCTGCGCCAGCGAGTCGACCTGGCGGAAGACCGGGCGCTGATCCTCCGGCAGCGCCTGCGCCCAGTTGCGGGTGCGGATCACATGCCCGGTGGGCTGTTCATAAAGCATCGCATCATCCACATACGCCAGGCCATGGATCTGCTGTTCGGCGAGCATGGCCGTCAGGCTTACCGCTTGCGCTACCGGCATAGGGTCGGCTGCCAAAACCTCTTTTGCGTGATAATCATACAAATAAGTGCCATTACAACAAATTGCAGGTGTATCGAGAGCCAGTGCCTGATAAAAAGGATGGATAGCGACGTGATGACGTCCGGTAACGACGATAACCTGGTAGCCCGCCTCTCTGGCGCGGGCCAGTGCCTCCAGCGAAGCGGGCAGGATGGTTTTTTTGCTGGTGAGCAGGGTGCCGTCTAAATCCAGGGCAATCACGCGTGTTGTCATGTGTTATTTCCGGTTGATGTTGAAAAGTGACCTGGCCATGATGGTACACCGCCGTGGCGTCAGGACCAATTTTTCCACATCTGCCGTGAATACCTGTATGCCCTTTGTGCCGCCGTCCGTCGGAAATTCAGCGGACTTTGCGAGTATCATGGGCGGATGTCTTATAATTTTCAGGGTGCTGTTATCCTGAAAATGAAAATTCCACGTGCAGTGAGGGAAGGAGTAGTCATGAAACAAACCGTTTATACCGCCAGCCCGGAAAGCCAACAAATCCACGTCTGGAGTCTTGAAGCGGACGGCAAACTGACGCTGGTGCAGGTGGTTGATGCCCCGGGGCAGGTACAGCCGATGGTGGTCAGTCCCAATAAGGAGTATCTGTACGTTGGCGTTCGTCCGGAGTTTCGCGTGTTAGCGTATCGCATCACGCCGGATAACGGAGCGTTGACCTTTGCGGGGGAAGCGGCGCTGCCGGGCAGCCCGACCCACATTTCTACCGATCATCATGGCCGCTTTGTCTTCAGCGCCTCCTACAATCAGGGTTGCGTCAGCGTGACGCCGCTGCAGGACGGCCTGCCGGGCGAAACCGTCACCGTGGTGGAAGGCCTGGAAGGGTGTCACTCGGCCAATATCTCCCCGGACAACCGCACCCTGTGGGTGCCGGCGCTGAAGCAGGATCGCATCTGCCTGTTTACCCTCAGCGAGGATGGTTTCCTCTCCGCTCAGGAACCGGCGGAAGTGACCACCGTCGAGGGCGCCGGTCCGCGCCACATGGTGTTCCATCCGAACCAGCAGTATGGTTATTGCGTCAATGAACTCAACAGCTCCGTTGACGTCTGGGAGCTGAAAGACCCGAATGGCAACATCGAATGTGTACAAACCCTGGATATGATGCCGCCTGATTTCACCGGCGTGCGCTGGGCGGCGGATATTCACATCACCCCTGACGGTCGTCATCTGTACGCCTGCGATCGTACCGCCAGCATCATTACGGTGTTCAGCGTCTCGGAAGATGGCAGCGTGCTGGCAGTGGAAGGCTATCAGCCGACGGAAACTCAGCCACGCGGCTTTAACCTCGATCACAGCGGTAAGTATCTGATTGCCGCAGGGCAGAAATCGCACCATATCGCAGTGTATGAAATTGAGGGTGAGCAGGGGCTGCTGCATGAGAAAGGCCGCTATGCGGTTGGGCAGGGGCCGATGTGGGTGGTGGTCAACGCCCACTGAAGGGTCAGGCGGTAAAAGAAAAACCTCGCGTCAGCGAGGTTTTTTTGATCAGAGCGGACAGGCTCTGTAGAGAAGCTGTTGCCCTGGCGGGCCTGAAGCGTGACGGCTTTAGATATCGTCCATGGTGTAGCCGACGACAATCTCCAGCGTTTTACGGATCACGTCGGCGGTCACCACATCATCGGTGCTTTCCAGCGCCTGAATCAGCCATAATATAATGGCCTTATTGTTCAGGTGCCCCTCGGACTGAAGAATACTGTTGATGGCGAGCGACATCACGGCGGACTCATCAACCAGTTTATCACCGGCGGTACGGAAATAATCTGAGAGCGCGGTGTCCTGCAGTCCTGCGTAAATATCGGGTTGCTGATGCATAGTCTGTCTCATCACATTCTCACTCTGTTTTATTCACCATGGTTGGGACAATCAGTGGATTTTTTTAGCTTCCGGCGCCATGCTGCTCTGCGCCAGCGTTCCTCTGCTTTCCCAACGGCCATTGATTTTCTTAACCTGCAAAGGCGCGTGCTTCCGCTGGAGGGCGAGCTTCGCGCAAATTTCTTCAATAACGGCAGCGATGATTTTCCTTCGCTGGCGATCTGACTCTGTGGCCTGCATCAACCGAAGCCGAACCAGCAGGGTCGGGGTGGTAATCGGGCGATTCGTTTTCAGAAGCGCGAGCACCGCCTCGCCGATGATCTCATCGGTTATTTCCTCAGTATCACTGCTATTCATAACCGTCTCTCTGCATGCCACACTCTTCCTGAATCTGGTAACGGGCATTCAGGTCAGCAGCAGGTTTATGGAAGCGATCGCCCCTCATCTGCTACTGCGGTTGCAACAGGCGACGATCGATGACGTTATTCCTGACCGGCAAACAACAAACCAATTAAGGTTTGATAGTGGCTCTCTTCCTCAGGCGCACGGGCGCTGTCAAGGCGGCTCAACAGTTTGGTGCACAGGGCCTTGCGGTTGAGATGGCGCCCTTCGTTGAGAATATCCATCACGATCTGACCCAGCGTTTCCTGCTGGGAAGGTAACGATGCTTTGTTGAAATACTGGGCAATTGCGTTCGCTGTATCTGGAATGTAACCATTCTGCTGCATATGTGCTCCTTTCATTTCATTCATCTGTTAACTGCAAATAAACTTATACAATAATTAATAAGTTGTACATAGAAAGTTGCGTAATATTGCAGCGATCGTTGCTATCATGATGATTTTTAATGTAATATTTGTTTTTGTTTGCGGAGATCCTGGCTTGTAAAGGTAGGGGTTAGCGTTGCATGTTGTACAAGGAAAGAAAAAAAGAAAAAAAACCTTGCACAAAGAGTGGATTTTTAGTGTATCTTTTTTGTTAAGATAAAACGTAGTTTTGCAAGACGATTAGCCTGATAACTGCTACTGTGAATGCTTATCCCTCCCATCTGGAATCACTATGCTTACCACCATCATTTATCGCAGCCATATTTGCGACAATGTCTCATTCAAATCGATCGAGGCCATGGTTGCCAGGGCAAACGAGAGAAATGGGCAGGCGGATGTCACCGGTATATTACTGTTTAACGGGACGCATTTTTTTCAACTTATTGAAGGACCGGAAGAAAAGGTAAGGGATATTTATCAAAAAATTGTCCTCGATCCTCGTCATTATAATCTGGTGGAGTTGTTTTGCGATTATGCACCGTCCCGTCGATTTGGTAAGGTCGGTATGGAACTGTTTGATTTACGGGAACATGATCGTGAGGAAGTACTACAGACAGTGATGGACCGGGGCACGACAAAATATCAGCTCACCTATGACGACCGGGCGCTGCAATTTTTCCGTACTTTTGTCGAATCCACGGAAAAAGCGAACTATTTTGAGATCCCTTCGGCGGACAGTTGGGTTTTTATTCCCGATAAGGACACTTTTTATCCGGACACCCCCATTATCGATAATACGGAAAGCTGGTCTTTTGCCTTTCAGCCGATCGTCGATCCTTTCGCCTGCGAAATTATCTCATGGGAAGCGCTGCTGCGTACACCGGACGGCCAGTCTCCTGGCGCCTATTTTGCCGGGCTGGCAGGGGATGATATTTATCTCGCCGACCTGCACAGTAAGCGCGTCGCGCTGTCTCTGGCGGGTAAATTAGGTTTACGTAATAAGGCGTTAAGCATTAATTTGCTGCCGATGACCCTGGTCAAAGCGCCGAATGCGGTGGCTTTCCTGCTCGACGAAATTAGTCGCAATGACCTGATCCCGGAGCAGATTATTGTCGAGTTCACTGAGCGGGAAGTGATTTCGCGGATGGCCGATTTTACCGATGCGGTGCGCAAACTGAAGGGCGCGGGGATTAATCTTGCCATCGATCACTTCGGCGCCGGGTTTGCCGGGCTGTCGCTGCTGGCGCAATACCAACCCGACAGAATTAAAATCGACCATGAGCTGATCCGCAATATCCACCAGGACGGGCCGCGCCAGTCGATTGTACAGGCGATTATCAAATGCTGTACTTCTCTGGAGATTGCGGTCTCAGCCGTCGGCGTTGAGCGTGCTGAAGAGTGGATGTGGCTTGAATCAGCCGGGATTTCGCAGTTTCAGGGCAATTTATTCGCGGGTGCCCGCCTGGGGGGCCTGCCCGCCGTTGCCTGGCCGGAGAAGAAATGATCCACCGCGAAATCAGCTTACTATTTTTTCATCTTTTTCCCCGCGCGCTGTGAGCCACAACCTGATATCTTTATCTGTACAAGAAAATAGAGTTGTACAGGATGCCTGAATTCGTTAGTTTAGGTAAAAAGTATCAGGTTGATGTGAGGCTGCTATGGCGTTTTACAGTATCGGTGAAGTCGCCGAACGTTGCGGAATCAATCCGGTTACATTGCGCGCCTGGCAGCGGCGTTACGGTCTACTGAAACCGCAGCGCAGCGAAGGCGGGCATCGACAGTTTGATGAAGAAGATATCCTGCGCATAGAAGAGATCAAGCGCTGGATAGAGCGCGGTGTATCCGTAGGGAAAGTCAAAGCGCTGCTGGAGGATAATCTGCCGGCGGCGCGCGACGAATCCGCGCATCTTCAGGAAGAGATGATGTCCATTCTGCGTTATATGCAGCCCGCCAGAATCCGCGCCAAATTAATGGCGCTGAGCCATCAACACCCCGTTGATACCCTCATCGATAGCCTGTTAGTGCCGGTACGACAGCGTCTCAAGCTTGATCAGAATACCTCGTTGGTGATTAGCAGCCTGCTGGATGGCTTGCTCATTGACTGCGTGGCGCTGTTTCTCGCCGAAGCGCGTAAAAAAAATGGTAAAGAGACACTGCTGGTGGGCTGGAGCAATGAAGACCGGACTCGTCTGTGGCTGGAGGCATGGCGTCTTTCGCAGCGCGGTTGGCATGTCAACGTTCTCGCTGAACCGCTGGAGTCGCCGCGGCCCGAGCTCTTCCCCGGGCAGCATATCTTTGTCTGGACCGGACGCGCCGCCACGCCACTGCAGGAGGAACTGCTCAGCCACTGGCAGGAGCAGGGCTTCAGCATTCATTTTCACGGTACGCAATAGCCCCGTCTGGGGGACAGGCCGGGGCTATTGCACCTGACTACAGGTGAATTTGACTCCAGGATTTAAAGGTTTCACTACGACTGATATTAAAAAAATCGGTCCTACCGCTACAGCCGAGCTTTTTAATCAGATTCAGCCGGATCTGATAAATGGTTTTGATGTGCAGATTTAGCGAACGACCAATGCTGGCAACCGCTTCGCCATTGCTGATAAGCTGAATAACTTTCTTTTCCCGTTCGGTAAACTGCACCGAGGCGCCCGGCGCCGGGTGCGTTTTGTAATAGCGGGTGGGCTGATGCAGGAAGATTTTTAATTCTTCCGGCGTCGAATTTGCCGGTAAGCGCAACATAGGCAGTTCACTGAGAAAATTAAGATCGTTTCCCTCAGTTAACAGAATAAATAACGTATCCCGCCGATTATAGTTATGCTCAAGCACCGCGAAATAATTGTCGCTGGTAAAAAAAACATGTTTTTTACGAAAATAAGATGCCGGCAAGGTATTCAGGATCAGCGACATCCCGTAGAGAAGAAAACGATTATCAAACCACAGATCGTAATGCTCAGAACGATAGCAAGTATTATGGTGTGACATTTTTTGAGCCCCAGTTAGCAGATGAAAACCCAGGCGTGCCGGCACAGCAGGGCTGTCCCTGCTGTCGGCGCGGTGGGATCACTTAATGATGATGTTTTTTGCTGTACAGCATATCCAACGCCTGCAGATAGAGGTCGGAAAGTATTTCATTACTTTCCGTTTGCAGGCGGTGCTGGATTTCCGTAATCATCCGCTCATTATTGATCGTGCTGTGCTGCTTGATGAGCGTGTTTTCAATATCTTTCATCAGGGCTGAATTGAAGACAAACTCTGCTGGAATGGTATTTTTAATATGCATAGCTCGAACTCTCCCACGTATAAAGCAAACTGACCATAAAAGTCGCAGCGTACCGGTGGTACGCGAAAAGTCACTAACAGGAAATGCAAAACCAGGAACCACCGCCAGACTCGCCACGCAACCGTTTAGCGTTCCCGCTTTGTTGCGCAACAAGCAGTTAACACTCAAAAACTATAGTCGGTGATCTCAGGATGTACAACTTTTTTCATAACGATATGTACAGCGAGACGGTTTATTTTTTCGTTTTAATTTTATTTGTTGATTTTAAAGGTATTTTTAATTTTATTAACTTGTACAAAAAAGCGGTTCTGTGCAGGATGCGGATACAGGGCAATCAGACAGGGGATAATGACACAGACACGATCGGAATACGGGCTCTGTCGGTTTACGTCACTTGAGCAGAAAGAGCGCCGACGCAGGAAGGGGTACACAGCAACTCTGTCGTCGACAGGTGGCTAACTTCCGCGTCGGACCCTGAGCATAGCGGAAAACAGGTGAGGTTTTGTCTGTTTTTTGCACAATATAGTAAAGAGAGAAATATCAACCACTCCGCTATCGCCATGGTCGGTTTGTTGGCGGATTAGGCGTGTGCTACGCTTTTCTGGAACTCCATATTCATTTCGGCACGGTTATCTTCCCCCATTTTCCTGTCGGGTGTCGCAGCAGCATAACGACCGGTAAATACGACAAAAGCATTCTGTTCATGGACAGGCATAGAGGACTGAGGAGGGATGATGCGTGGTAAAAGCGTGATGCTCCTGGCCGGGTTAGCCGCTTTCGCGCAGGCGAAAGAAATTAATCTCTATTCGGTAAATACTGGTTCCTATGTTTACCATCTGACCAATAACCACGGACAATATACTGAGAATTTTGAAAACCACTTTTTCTCGGTAGAGCGGAAATTCTCGGAAGATTCGAAATATAGTCTGCTGATTGGCACGATGAACAATAGTTTCGACGATCGTTGCCTGGCGCTGGGGGTGAGAAGAGACTGGTACCACAACGGCAGTGGATGGACCTTTAAAGGGGTCTACGGCTACACCGGCGAATTCTTCTTCGACGCCTTTGAGCATTGCGGCGATCATGGCTCCTACAAAGATTTTAAGGACGCCACCGGGATCGGCTTTTCCCCCTATATCTACCATGCCATTCAGTACAACTTTACCGACTATTTCGCCCTTGAGAGCGGCATCATTATTCCCAGCGTGTTTGTGATTAGCATCCAGTGGAGTTTCCGCTAAGTTGCCGCGTCGTTTGTCACAGGGTTATCACCTTCTTGAGCAGCGTGCTGGAGAGCACAGCGAGAGAAATGAGCACCGACAGGATAAACGTTAGCGCAATCACGCCCAGCTTGGTGGCTAACGAGTGAATAGGGATCAGCATCACCAGCAGGTGGAAAACGGAGTAGTGCAGAATATAGACCCCGGTCATCGCTTTGCTAACCGTCGCCAGCACCGCCTCCTTCAGTTCGCGGTTCTTTTTAAACTGCACGGCGTTAGCGGCGATCACCAGCAGGACGATCAGAATATAAATTTGCGATCCCGTCAGAATGAACGCATTGCGATCGGCTTTAAACAGCGCGAAGAAAAAATGGCGTTCATAAAACCAGGTAAATAAATAGACAAAGGGCAGGGCGATAATGGAGGCTTTAATCACCCGCGGGTCGCGTATCCACTCCGTGACTCGCGGATCGTTAAACAACTGCCCGGTTAAATAAAAAAGTAGCCATGTCCACAGACGATACTGCGGCGGCAGGCTGAAGAGATGTTTGTCCGGGTAGAGCACCGAGAGCAGGTCGTAACCATAAGCGCAGCACAGCAGCGTCAGAACCACGGTGAAAAACAGGCCCCGCCGCTGGCTGAGCCAGGCGATAAAGGGATGGAAGGTATAGATCACGATCAGGGCGAAAATAAACCAGGGCTGGATCAGGTAGCCGCGCTGATAAGGCTCCCAGACATAATAGACCGTTACCCAGAACAGAAAGACGATGACCACGCTTTTAATTTTGCCGATTTGCCAGTTGGCATCGTGACGCGTCTGTGCATCAAGATAACCAGCCACCACAAAAAACAACGGCGTCGCGATGGTCGAGATAAAGGTCAGCAGCCCGAGGATCCAGTGATAGTCATAATCATAGTGATCCCAGGTGTTATAGATAGTGAAAAAGGTCACCGCTGTCATACAGCCTAATGTCTTGATAATGCTGAGACCGGTACTGTTCATCGTTGAGGCGTCATATCCTTATGGTGGAAGCAAGCGTAAATTACCGGCAGAACCAGTAGCGTCAGTACGGTGGCAAAGGCGAGGCCGAACATGATCACCACCGCCATACTCTGGAAAAAGACATCGCGCAGCAGCGGGGCAAGGCCAAGCACAGTGGTAAAGGCGGTCAGCAGGATCGGCCGCAGACGAGAGGTTGCCGCATCAATGATTGCTTGTCTTTGATCTTTCTCCTGTTTTTGTTGCTCTATCTCTTCCACCAGCACAATGCCGTTGCGGATCAGCATACCGCTGAGGCTAAGCAGGCCGATTAAGGCCATAAAGCCGAAAGGGATGCCGGTCAGCAAAAAACCGGGCGTGACGCCGATCAGCGCCAGCGGGACGGTCAGCCAGATGGCAACAGCGTTTTTCAGCGAACTGAACATCAGCACCGTAATGATAAACATCACCAGATAGCCAAGCGGTAGGGTCGTGAACAGCCCTTGCTGCGCTTCACTGGAGTTCTCCGCATCGCCGCCCCATTCGATGCGGTAGCCATGCGGCAGCGTCAGCGCGTCAATGCGTGGTTTCACCCTGGCAAGGATATCGCCCGACGTTTGGCCGCTTTGCGGGCTGGGGTCGGTCTGAACGGTAAGCACGCGGGTGCGATCGCGACGGAGAATCAATGGATCTTCCCACTCCAGCGAGAAGCCATGGATGACGTTACTCAACGGAATATACTGCTGCCGGCTCTGGCTCCAGACCAGCACGTTATTCAGGTGATTGGCATCCTGTCGCTCCGCTTCCGGCGGACGGACGATAACCGGCAGCAGGTCGGCGCCCTCGCGATATAACCCGGCGCGACTGCCGGAGAAATTCATCTCCAGCGCGCTATCAATATCCTGTTTATCCACCCCCAGCTCACGTCCCAACGCCAGAGAGTATTGCGGGCGGATCACCTTGCTGCGGTTCTGCCAGTCGTTACGTACGCTGTCGGTCGCCGGATCCGCGGCGAGAATGTCGCCCACCTGACTGGCCAGCGCGCGCAGGGTATCCGGATCAGGGCCCTTAATGCGCACTTCAATCGCGCTATCGCCGGACGGGCCGAACATAATGCGTTTGGTGCTGGCGTTCACCTGCGGGTAGTTTCTGGCAATCCAGGCCTCGACGTGGCGGGTGACGGGGGCGATACTGCGCTGGTCGTCCATCCGCACCATAATCTGCGCGTAGTTGCTGTACTGGCGCTGCCCGCTGTAGGTGAGAATAAATCGCATACTGCCCTGGCCAATGGTGGAGACGGTGGTAGCCACCCCCGGCTGGCTGGCGATCGACCGCTCAATATCGCGGGTCATCTGCTCGGTGGCGTTAATATCGGTACCGTAGGGCAACCACAGGTCGACAAAGAAAATGGGCGTATTCGATGACGGAAAGAAATTCTGCCGGACGAAGGTGAAGCCCCAGATCGCCCCGGCTAACAGCGCGCCCATCAGCACCAGCGTCAGGGTCTTTTGCTGCAGCAGTATTCGCAGCGTCTGCTGATAGCCACGATAGAAGCGGCCGCGGTAGGGATCGGCTTTTTCCTTCGGCGCCTCGGCCGACGGGGCGTTTTTAAACAACCACCACTTGATGAGTACCGGCGTGATGGTCAGGGCGGAAAACCAGCTGAGCATCAGGGAGATCAGCAGCACCTGGAACAGGGATTTGCAATACTCCCCGGTGGAGTCCTGGGAAAGGCCAATTGGCGCGAAGGCGAGGATGGCAATAACGGTGGCGCCGAGCAGCGGCAGGGCGGAGCGGCGGATCACATAATTAATCGCGCCCAGCAGCGGAGATCCTTGCTGGCGGGCGATCAGCACCCCTTCGACAATGACAATGGCATTGTCCACCAACATACTCAGGGCGATGATCAGCGCCCCGAGGGAGATTCGCTGTAACTCGATCCCCCAGATATACATGATAAGCAGAGTGCCGAGGACGTTGAGCGCCAGCGACAAAGCAATAATGATCCCGCTGCGCACCCCCATGAACACCAGCAGCACGCCGACGACGATCGCCAGGGCCATCAGGAAGTTGGTAATAAAACCATTGACCGAGTGGGCGACCTCTGCCGCCTGATCGTAAAAAATGGCGATGTCGATACCCGCCGGTTTATCGGCGGCCATCTGCTGAAGTCGGGCTTCGAGGGCATGCCCCACGTCAATGACGTTAACGCCAGGGATAAAGGAGACCCCCATGGTCACCGCCTGGCGGCCGTTGGCATGATAGATACTGGAGGGAGAGTCGGTCAGCCCGCGCGACAACGTGGCAATATCCCGTAGTCGGGTGGTGGCGCTGGCGCCATGAGGGCTGACCAGAAGATCCCCCAGTTCATCGATATTCTGAAACTCCCCGGTGGGGTGAAGGCGGATCGATTCGCTGCCGGCGCGGATCTCCCCGGCGCTGGATACCACGTTGAGCCGGGTCAGGATAGCGGCAAGCTGGTTAAGCGTAATACCGCGCGCCGCCATTTTCGCCAGCGAGATATCAACATTGATCTGCTGTGGAATCGCGCCGCCAATGGCGACTTTGCCGACGCCCGGCACCAGCACCAGCTCACGGCGCAACTGCTCGGCATAGCGCACCAGCTCAGGATTGGTAAAACTGTCGCCCGAAATGGCGAAGAAAAAGCCAAACACATCGCCAAAGTCATCATTGACGAAGGAGGGGACTACCCCCGGGGGAAAAAGCCGGCTGGCGTCACCGACGCGGCGACGCAGCTCATCCCAGATTTGCGGCAGTTCGCTGGAATGGTACTGCGAAGCAATATTCACTGTAATTTGCGATAAGCCATTCGAGGAGATGGAGCTGACGTTATCCAGCGAGGGAAGCTGCTGAATCGCGTTTTCCAGCGGCAGGGTCACCTCCTCCTCCACCTGCTGAGCGGACGCGCCAGGGTAGTGGGTGACGATCACCGCCGTTTTGATGGTGAAGGCGGGATCTTCCAGGCGGCCAATATTGAGCAGGGCGAACAGGCCACCCACCCCCAACAGCAAAATGGCTAACCAGACGCGGGTCGGGTTGTTAATAAACTGACGGGAAATGTCCATTTATAATCCTCGTTCACGCGTCCAGATCCGCACCGGCTGCCGGTCGTGGAGGTCGCTTACCCCCGCTGCAACCACCTGTTCGCCCGCACGGAGCCCTTCGGTGATCATCACTCCCTGCGAGGTCACTTCCCCGACCGTGACTCTGCGCTCCTCAAGATACAGATGGGCGTTTTCGCCTTTTACCACCCAGACGACCGGTTCATTCTTCGGTCGGTTATCGGGGTTAAACACTGCTTCCACGGGCACTACGAGGGTTTCCCGTCCGGCGCTGGCCGGCAAATTGCCGAGATTGACCGTCACGGTGCCGCTAACCCCGCCGACGGTGGGAAAATCATCTGGTCGCGGCATGGTTAAAATGATCTGCCAGGTGAGGGTGCTGTTGTCGCTGCTGCCGGTATGCTCTTTGTATTCCGCGGTAAACTCGCGGCCCGGCAGAGTATTGATCCTGACGACGGGGCGGTAGGCGGTATTGCGGATATCGAGCGAGGTGAACAGATTTTCCGGAATGCTGAAGACCACATCGAGCAGGTCGGTACGCGTCAGGGTAATCACCGGCTGGCCAGCGGCGACCACCTGATGATTACGGATATGCACGCCGGCGGCAATCCCGCCGAAGGGGGCGGTGAGACTCATTTGCGCCAGCTCTTCACGGGCAATTTTCAAGGCCGCGTTGGCGGCATCGCGATTGGCGCGCTGCACGTCCATCTCCGCCTGGGAAATCGCCTGACGTCCTGCCAGGGTCTGGAAACGATCAAACTGACGCTGGGCGAGGGTTGCCGCCGTTTGTCGCTCATTGACCCGCTGCTGGGCTTCGCGGGCATTCAGACGCGCCAGCGTTTGTCCCTGAGTTAGGGTTGCACCCTGGCGAATATCCAGTGACTCCACCTGACCACCCCGTTTAAACGACAGTTCGGTGGAGTCGCCAGACTCGATGCGGGCTGGAAACGTCCGCTGCTGGGTGTTACCCACGGCGGTGACTTGCGCCACCTTGACCATCCGGGGAGCGGCTTCGACGGACGGCGCTTTCTGATCGCAAGCGGTTGTTAATAAAATAACAACCGGGATGAGAGAAAAATAACGGTTCACAGTATTCCCCTCAGACTTATGATTTATTTTACGTTTTTATTAGGCGGCGCACTCTTATTCTGCGAGGGCGGCGACAACCAGATAGGTGAATAGTCCTACCAGTGTACAGGCGACAATGGCCAGCGCGACAAACAATCCCAGACGTAACAGGCTATAACCAAACATGATTTTCTCCCTTAACTCCCACCCGAACCGCGAATGTCATTTCGCCCGGCACAATGTGTGACCGTCGGACATTCGGTGCGGCACTCCTGCTTGTAATCAGCATAGTCGGAGAAAACATGAAGTGTTAAAAAAGAGAATACCGCGTCGCTGTTGGCGTCAAGGGGTTAAGGGCAGGAGATCTGCGGGCTTTCGCGGGCTTTTATAATATTTTTCAGTCTATTAATGGCTCATTTTCTAATGTTAATTTTCCTGTGCTACGTTTAATAACATTGATTCCGCTTGCCGCTTCTGTTGTTGAGATTTGCTTCCTCCCCAAGTATGGGGCTATTCATCACTACGCATTGTATTGGTAATAAAAGGATTATCTCATGTATAAAAATATCGTTGTTCCCGTTGACGTGTTTGATGCAGGCCTGGCCGACAAAGCCCTCTCTCATGCGAAATTCCTCGCCCAGCACTCTGCCGGGCAAATTCATCTTGTGCATGTTATTCCGGCATTTTCACCGGTATTAACGCGTGGATTTATCTCTGATGCGCGAAAGATGGAAGAGCATTTGATTTCTACCGCTAAGGAAAAACTCAGCGATCTGGTAAAGAAAAATTCTCTGGCGGAAGAGACCAGCCATCTTTATGTGCGCAGTGGCAATATTCGCGATCAAGTGATTGACCTGGCCGATGAGCTGAAAGCGGACGTGGTGATTGTCGGTTCGCGCAATCCGGGGATCCAGACCCATCTTCTGGGCTCTGAAGCGGCAAACATCGTGCGCTACGCCCATGTACCGGTTTTCGTTGTGCGCTGATGACGGCGGGATGTCGTCCTGACTTCCGCTTCAGAAATCGAGGGAGAGAGTATGAATACAGATAAACCGGGGGCGCCCTTCTATCAGCGTTCCGTCGAGGAGACGCTCGCCAGCGTGCAAAGTACGCCGGAGGGCATTAGCGGGACAGAAGCGGCCACACGCCTGCAGCAGTATGGCGAAAACGCCCTGCCGCAGAAGCCGGGTAAGCCAGCCTGGCTGCGTTTTATCGTGCATTTTAACGATGTACTGATCTACGTGCTGCTGGCGGCGGCGCTGCTGAAGGCGGTGATGGGCCATTGGATCGACATGGCGGTGATCCTCGCGGTGGCGGTCGTCAATGCGCTGATTGGCTTCATCCAGGAAAGTAATGCGGAGAAATCGCTGCAGAGTATCCGCAATATGCTGTCCAGCGAAGCGGTAGTGATCCGCCAGGGTAACCATGAAACCATCCCCACCACCTCGCTGGTACCCGGCGATATCGTGGTGATCCGCGCCGGCGACCGTATCCCCGCTGATTTACGGGTGATTGAGGCGCACAACCTGCGGGTGGAAGAGGCCATCCTCACCGGGGAGTCAACGGTGGTGGAAAAAACCACCGAGCCGCTGAGCGGCGATTTACCGCTCGGCGATCGCAGCAACCTGTTGTTTTCCGGTACCACCGTCAGCTCAGGGGCGGGCAAAGGGATCGTGGTGGCAACCGGCGGCGATACCGAGCTGGGTCACATCAACCAGATGATGGCGGGCATTGAAAAACACCGTACGCCGCTGCTGGTGCAAATGGACAAGCTGGGCAAAGCCATCTTTATCCTCATTCTGGTGATGATGGCGGCGCTGTTCGTCTTTAGCCTGCTGTTCCGCGATATGCCGGTCTCCGAACTGATGCTGTCGTTGATTAGCCTCGCGGTGGCGTCAGTCCCGGAAGGCTTGCCGGCGATTATCTCGATTATTCTGTCGCTCGGTGTGCAGGCGATGGCGCGCCAGAAAGCGATTATCCGCAAGCTGCCGACGGTGGAAACCCTCGGCGCGATGACGGTTATCTGTTCGGATAAAACCGGGACCCTCACCATGAACGAAATGACGGTGAAGGCGGTGATCACCGCGGACAGCGTCTATCGGGTGGAAGGGGATAGCTATGAGCCGGTCGGTAAGATCCACGCCATTGATGACCCGACGCCGGTCGCGGTCGCGCCTGGCACGCTGTTCGAACGCTATCTGCGTACCATCGATCTGTGTAACGACAGTCAGCTTATTAAAGATGAGAGCGGGTTGTGGAAAATCACCGGTGGCCCGACCGAGGGGGCGCTGAAGGTACTGGCGGCGAAGGTTACTCTGCCGCCGCTGACCAGCGAGCTGCGCAGTAAAATTCCTTTTGATTCGCAATATAAATACATGTCGACCCTCTACCGGCTGGGTGAAGAGGAGGTGGTGCTGGTCACTGGCGCGCCGGATGTCCTGTTCCGCCTGTGTCAATATCAGCAGAGCGACAGCGGATTGCAGCCGCTGGATCTACCGTACTGGGAAGGCAAAATTGAAGAGTACGCCCGGGAAGGGCTACGGATGGTGGCCGCGGCCTGGAAGCCGGCTTCCGCAGGCCAGACGGAACTAACCCATCAGGATCTGCAGCAGGGGGTGATTTTGTTAGGGGTTGCCGGGATGATGGATCCGCCGCGTCCGGAGGCCATCACGGCGATTGCCGACTGCCTGCAGGCCGGGATCCGCGTGAAGATGATCACCGGCGACCATCCGCAAACGGCGATGAGTATCGGCAAGATGCTGGGGATTGGCAATGCGGGGAATGCCATTACCGGGCGCGAACTGGAGGTGATGGACGACGCGCAGCTGAGCGTGGCCGCGCAGCAGTATGATATCTTTGCCCGAACCAGCCCGGAAGATAAGTTCCGCCTGGTGCAGGCCCTGCAGAGCAAGAAAGAGATTGTCGGGATGACCGGCGACGGGGTGAACGATGCTCCGGCGCTGAAGCAGGCTGACGTCGGCGTGGCGATGGGGATCAAGGGGACCGAGGTGACCAAGGAAGCCGCCGATATGGTGCTGACCGATGATAACTTCGCCACCATCGCCAGCGCGGTCCGCGAGGGGCGTCGGGTGTATGACAACCTGAAGAAAACCATTCTCTTTGTCATGCCGACCAACCTTGCGCAGGGGTTACTGATCGTGATCGCGCTGCTGGCGGGCAACGTACTGCCGCTGACGCCGGTGCTGATCCTGTGGATGAACATGGCCACTTCCGCCACGCTGTCGTTTGGTCTGGCGTTTGAAGCCGGTGAGAAAAATATTATGCGGCGGCCGCCGCGTGATCCGAAAATTCACGTCATGGACGGCTTTGCCATCTGGCGCGTGGCGTTTGTGGGGTCGATGATTGCGGTCAGCGCATTTATTCTCGAAGCCTGGCTGCAGCCGCGCGGCTATTCGCCGGAGTTTATCCGTACCGTGCTGTTGCAGACCCTGGTCACCGCCCAATGGTTCTATATGCTGAACTGCCGCGTGTCGGATGGTTTCTCGTTGACGAAAAGTCTGCTGGCTAACAAAGGGATCTGGATTGTCAGCGGCGTGCTGCTGGTGCTGCAGCTGCTGATTATCTATGCGCCGTTTATGCAGATGCTGTTCGGTACCACCGGGCTGCCGTTCCGCTACTGGGTGATCACCTTCATCATCGGCTTCGCGATGTTCCTGATCGTTGAACTGGAAAAACCGCTGACCCGCAAATGGCGAACCGCCTGACGGCGTGACGTGCAGTACGCAAAAGAGAACACGCAAAAGAGAAGAGGGGGCATCGCCCCCTCTCTGGCTGACGACAAACCTGTTTCGTCATTGTGCTCGCATTTCTGCCGGGTGGCGGCATTCGCCTTACCCGGCCTACGAAAGACTTCAATATCAAACCGTTATGCAGTTATCTGTAGGCCCGCGCAAGCGCAGCGCCGCCGGGCAATTCCTGAAGATTGCACGTTGTCAGCAGTCTGGGAGAGGGCATCGCCCTCTCTTTTATTATGGTTCACGCTTGTTGCGCGTTACTGTTTCGGCTCGGCGACCACAGTGCTTCCCACGCCGCGGTTGTTATATTCCCACATGCGATTGACGCTATTGTCGTTGAGGTTGCGCTGCAGATTGCCTTTGGCATCTACTGCGCCAACGTTACCGCTAAAGGCACGGTTTGAACCGACCGCTGCCGCCCACGGCTGGGCGATGTTAAAGCCTTCATTGATGACGCTGTCGCGGATCACGACCTGGCCATTGCTGTTGCCGTCAACGTCCAGCGCGCGGCCCAGCTGCGCGACGTTATCGCCGGACGCGGTAAAGCGGCTGTTGGTCGCCAGGAAGCCGTAGGTCACGCTCTTCAGGGTAGCCGGCGCGAAAACATAGGCTTCTTTCTGGGTACGCGAGTTCACCACGCGGAAATCGGTGTTATCAAATACCACCGCGCCGCGACCGGACACGATATCCACATCGCCTTCAATGTAGCTGTTGGTCACCAGGGTGCGGGTCTGGCGGTTATCCTGCAGACGGTTCTGCACGCCGCTGTTGGTCACAAAGAAGGTGTTCTGACGGCCAAGAATATTGACCTTGTTGATCTGCACCTGATCGCCATCGGTGCGCAGGGCGACGGCCTGGTGAGTACCGGCGTCGACGCTGTCGCCAAGGTTGTTGGCGATGGTCAGGTTCTGCAGCTGCAGGCCGTTATTCTGCGACCAGAAGACCGCAGAGCACATCACGCCGACGGTGGCCGCGGATTTATTCTGGCAGCTATCGAACATATACCATGCCGGTTTGCCTGGCATATATTTACCGCCCGGATTGACCAGACGGCGCCAGGTGTTGCGATCCATTTCAGAATCAATGGCTTCGCTGATTTTCACGTCAATTGGCTTGTCGCCAGTACCATACAGGGTCAGGGCGCCAGGCGCCGCCGGTACGTAAACCGTTCCCGGGTACTCGCCAGGCATGATGGCAATAAACAGACGGCGATTTGAATGACGGGCAATCGCCGCATCGACCGCCGCCTGGACGGTGGTATGGGTCACGCCCTGGGTTCCCGCCGGGCCAACGATAAAGTCAGGCTGCGCCGGCAGGCTGATGGCAGATGGCGTCCAGGCCGCGGCATTGGGAGTCAGCGACTGGAAATAGGCCGCCGGGGTAAAGTTTTTCGCTTCATCGGCGTTCAGAATGGGACGCGCGGTGGTGCCCGGTGCAGTCTGCGTAGAGGGCTGTTGATCGGCAGGCGTCGAGCTACAGGCGGACAGCGTCACGCCGAAGGCCAGCGCCAGCGCCAGACGGGAAACGGAATATGTGTTCATGTTGCTCCGGGCAAAATTAAGCGTAGTGAAATACCCCGGCTGAGACGCCAGGGTATAAGTCCTTTAAAACCTGCTGTTTTATACTAACTTGAACGAAACGGGAAGACATGGGCGGAAAAACTTACCGTCTTTACGCAACGTTCAGTCCTGCTGGATGGTCTTTAGTCACAAAAAAATAACATTTCCCCGCGCTATTGTTGACTTTATCGGCGTTATGAAAATAAATGTCTATACAACCCATGACAAGTTAAGCGTTATGACTCAAGCCACCTCTGAACGCGTTATCTGGCGAAACGCGCGTCTCGCCACCCTGAACCCTGATTACTCTCAACCCTACGGTCTGCTGGAGCGCCATGCGCTGCTGGTGCGCAATGGCCGCATTGAGGCAATTGTCGCCGACGCTGACGCCCCCGGCGGGCGCAGTATCGATCTCGAAGGCCGGCTGGTTACGCCGGGTTTAATCGACTGCCATACCCACCTGATCTTTGGCGGCAGCCGGGCGCAGGAGTGGGAGCAGCGGCTGAACGGCGTCTCCTATCAAACCATCAGCGCTAACGGCGGTGGGATTAATTCCACCGTGCGCGCCACGCGCGACAGCAGCGAAGCTGAACTACTGGCGCTGGCGCAGCCGCGTCTGGCGCGCCTGCTGCGTGAAGGGGTGACCACCCTGGAGATTAAATCAGGCTACGGTCTCGATCTGC
Organism: Klebsiella sp. HMSC16C06; assembly: GCF_001808325.1. NCBI lineage: Bacteria > Pseudomonadati > Pseudomonadota > Gammaproteobacteria > Enterobacterales > Enterobacteriaceae > Klebsiella > Klebsiella sp. HMSC16C06. Next base: position 439,211 of record NZ_KV793012.1, on the reverse strand, counting down.
AAAACGAACGCAAAATGCTGCGGGTCGCCCGCCAGCTGGCCGACGACAATGGCGTGGAACTGTCGGCGACGTTGCTCTCCGCTCACGCCACGCCGCCGGAATATCATGGCGACGCCGATGGCTATATCTCGCTGGTCTGCGAGACCATACTGCCGACGCTGTGGCAGGAGGGACTGTTTGAAAGCGTTGACGTCTTTTGCGAAAACGTTGGCTTCAGCCCGCAGCAAACTGAGCGCGTCTTTCAGGCGGCGCAGGCGCTGGGCATTCCGGTAAAAGGCCACGTTGAGCAGCTCTCGTCGCTGGGCGGCGCACAACTGGTGAGCCGCTATCACGGACTGTCCGCCGACCATATCGAGTATCTGACGGAAGAGGGCGTGGCGGCGATGCGCGAAAGCGGCACCGTGGCAGCTCTGCTCCCCGGCGCGTTCTACTTCCTTAATGAAACCCGCAAACCGCCGGTGGAACTGCTGCGCAAATACCAGGTGCCGATGGCGGTGGCGACCGATTTCAACCCCGGCACCAGCCCCTTCGCCAGCCTGCATCTGGCGATGAACATGGCCTGCGTCAAGTTTGGTTTAACGCCGGAAGAGGCCTGGGCCGGGGTAACGCGCCATGCCGCGCGGGCGCTGGGGCGGCAGGACAGCCACGGTCAGCTGGCGGCGGGCTTTGTGGCTAACTTTGCCATCTGGGATGCCGAGCATCCGGTCGAGATGGTGTATGAGCCGGGGCGCGCGCCGCTCTGGGGACGCGTGGTACGAGGAGAACGGCAATGATGCTGTGGCAAGCTACGCCCGCCAGTCTCTGGCAGGGACGCGATGATAGCGCGGAAGCGCCCAATGCGCTGCGCCTGTTCCAGACTATCGCCCGCGCGGAACGCTTCGCGCCGCAGGCGATGCCCGGCGATATCGCGCTGCTCGGCTTCGCCTGTGACGAAGGGGTCCGGCGTAACAAAGGGCGTACCGGCGCCGGGCATGGTCCGGAAGCGCTGCGCCGGGCGCTGGCCAATATGGCCAGCCATCAGGGCCACGACCGCTGTGTGGATATGGGCACGATTAGCGTCGATGGCGAACAGTTAGAAGCCGCGCATCAGGCGCTGCGCGAGGCGGTGGCCGCCTGCCAGCGTGCCGGCAAACGCACGCTGGTCCTGGGCGGCGGTCATGAGACGGCCTTCGGCCATGGCGCTGGGGTTCTGGATGCCTTCCCGAGCGAAAAAGTGGGCATTATTAATCTCGATGCGCATCTGGATTTACGCTTTGCCGAATGCGCCAGCTCCGGGACGCCGTTCCGCCAGCTGGCGCTGGAGTGTGACGCCCAGCAGCGCGGTTTTCACTATACCTGCATCGGCGTCAGCCGGGCGGCGAACACCCAGGCGCTATGGGATGAAGCAGCGCGCCGCCAGGTGGCTGTCGTTGAAGATCTGGCGGTGCTGGCGGACTTCGACACTCACGTGTTGCCGGAGCTGGAGCGCAATATCGCGCAGTACGATCGTCTGTATCTGACCATCGATCTCGACGTGCTGCCGGCGCGCGAAATGCCGGCGGTTTCCGCGCCGGCTGCGCTGGGCGTGCCGCTGGCAATCCTGCTGCGCATCGTTGAGCTGTTGTGCCGCAGCGGAAAGCTGCAGGCGGTGGATTTGGTCGAGTTTAATCCGCAATTTGACATCGACGGACAGGGTGCCCGCGCGGCGGCCCGTCTGGCATGGCAAATCGCCCATTGGTGGCGCTAGCGATCCGCGCTATTATTTTCGCTTCGCCGCTCCGCTTATTATGCATAAGGAAAGCCAGGCCATGTTTGCACAACAACCTCGTTCCGCGCCCGCGCCTTTCTATGAAAAGGTGAAGCAGGCGATTAGCGAAAAAATCTACCGCGGCGAGTGGCGTCCGCACGACCGAATTCCCTCGGAGGCTGAACTGGTTGCCCAGTTCGGCTTCAGCCGGATGACCATCAACCGCGCGCTGCGCGAGCTGACGGATGAAGGCCTGCTGGTCAGGCTGCAGGGGGTCGGGACCTTCGTCGCCGAGCCGAAAGGGCAGTCGGCGCTGTTTGAAGTGCGCAGCATTGCCGATGAAATTGTCTCTCGTCGCCATCAGCACCGCTGTGAAGTGCTGCTGCTGGAGGAGACCGAAGCCGATCTCATTCAGGCGGAGGCGCTCACCGTCGCCGAAGGCACGCGTATCTTTCATTCACGGATGGTGCATTTCGAAAACGAGGTTCCGGTACAAATCGAAGATCGCTGCGTGAATGCTGCGGTGGTGCCGGATTACTTGTTACAGGATTACACCACTACCACGCCGCATGATTATCTGTCGCTGATCGCGCCATTAACCGAAGGCGAACATATTGTCGAGGCGGTGCAGGCGACGTCAGAGGAGTGCGCGTTGCTGCGCATTCTGCCGCACGATCCCTGCCTGCTCATTCGCCGTCGCACCTGGTCGAAGACGCATATCGTCTCACACGCTCGCCTGCTGTTCCCCGGCGCGCGCTACCGTCTGCAGGGCCATTTCAGCTCGTAATTTTCCCTGGCGTCAGCAAAACGTGATTGCTGACGCAATATAACAAAATTGTATCATTTCTGTTAAATCCTGGCTTGCGCAGAGTTGTATAGACAAGTATATGTATCTACGTACACAACGTTAATTGTCAGGAGAAACCCCGATGTCGCAAAGCAAATATCGCCAGCTGGACGTCCGTGCACCGAGAGGCACGACGCTGACCGCCAGGAGCTGGTTGACCGAAGCGCCGCTGCGTATGTTAATGAACAACCTCGATCCCGATGTCGCTGAAAACCCGCATGAGCTGGTGGTCTATGGCGGTATTGGTCGCGCTGCGCGCAACTGGGAATGCTATGACGCTATCGTGAAGGCGCTGAAAAACCTGGAAAGCGACGAGACTCTGCTGGTGCAGTCCGGCAAACCGGTCGGCGTCTTTAAAACGCATGAAAACTCGCCGCGCGTGCTGATCGCTAACTCCAACCTGGTTCCGCACTGGGCCACCTGGGAACACTTCAACGAACTGGATGCCAAAGGGCTGGCGATGTACGGCCAGATGACCGCCGGCAGCTGGATCTACATCGGTAGCCAGGGCATCGTGCAGGGCACCTACGAAACCTTCGTCGAAGCCGGTCGCCAGCACTATCAGGGCAGCCTGAAAGGGCGCTGGGTGTTAACCGCCGGTCTGGGCGGCATGGGTGGCGCGCAGCCGCTGGCCGCGACGCTGGCGGGCGCCTGCTCGCTGAACATCGAATGTCAGCAGAGCCGCATCGATTTCCGTCTGCGTACCCGCTACGTGGATGAACAGGCCACTTCTCTGGATGACGCCCTGGCGCGCATCAAAAAATACACCGCCGAAGGCCGCGCCATCTCCATCGCGCTGTGCGGCAACGCTGCGGATATCGTGCCAGAGCTGGTGAAACGCGGCGTGCGCCCGGATATGGTTACCGATCAGACCAGCGCCCACGATCCGCTGCATGGCTATCTGCCGAAAGGCTGGAGCTGGGAGGAGTATCAGCAGAAAGCCGAATCCGATCCGCAGGGCACCATTCTGGCGGCGAAACGCTCAATGGCCGACCACGTGCAGGCGATGCTGGCCTTCCACGAGATGGGGGTGCCGACCTTCGACTACGGCAACAACATTCGCCAGATGGCGCAGGAAGTGGGCGTCAGCAACGCCTTCGATTTCCCGGGTTTCGTGCCGGCGTATATCCGCCCGCTGTTCTGCCGGGGTATCGGCCCGTTCCGTTGGGTAGCGCTGTCCGGCGATCCGCAGGATATCTACAAAACCGACGCGAAAGTGAAAGAGATCATTAAAGATGATAAGCATCTGCACCACTGGCTGGATATGGCGCGCGAGCGCATCAGCTTCCAGGGACTGCCGGCGCGTATCTGCTGGGTAGGTCTGGAGTGGCGTCAGAAGCTCGGTCTGGCGTTTAACGAAATGGTGCGCAGCGGCGAAGTCTCCGCGCCGATCGTGATTGGCCGCGATCACCTTGATTCCGGCTCCGTCGCCAGCCCGAACCGCGAAACCGAAGCCATGCGCGACGGCTCAGATGCGGTATCAGACTGGCCGCTGCTGAACGCCTTGCTTAACACCGCCAGCGGCGCGACCTGGGTGTCGCTGCACCACGGCGGCGGCGTAGGTATGGGCTTCTCGCAGCACTCCGGGATGGTTATCGTCTGTGACGGTACCGATGAAGCGGCGGCGCGTATCGCTCGCGTCCTGCGCAACGACCCGGCGACCGGCGTGATGCGTCATGCCGATGCGGGTTACGATATTGCTATTGAATGCGCAGCAGAACAGGGTCTGAATCTTCCGATGGTGGCAGCAACGCAGGGGAACGCTAAATGAAATCGTTAACGCTCATTCCGGGGAAACTGAGCCTGTCGCAGCTCCGCGAGGTTTACAGCCACCCGCTGAACATTACCCTCGACAGCAGCGCGTTTGCCGCCATTGATGAGAGCGTGGCCTGCGTCAACGCCATCCTTGCCGAAGGGCGTACCGCCTACGGTATCAACACCGGTTTTGGCCTGCTGGCGCAAACCCGTATCTCGACGGACGATCTGGAGAACCTGCAGCGTTCGCTGGTGCTGTCCCATGCGGCGGGCGTAGGTGAGCCGCTGGACGATGACCTGGCGCGCCTGATTATGGTGCTGAAGATTAACAGCCTGTCTCGCGGTTTCTCCGGGATCCGCCTGAGCGTGATCCAGGCGCTGATTGGCCTGGTCAATGCCGGCGTGACGCCGTGGATCCCGGCGAAAGGTTCCGTCGGCGCCTCCGGTGACCTCGCGCCGCTGGCGCATATGTCGCTGACCCTGCTGGGTGAAGGCAAAGCGCGGGTTCGCGGTGGCGAATGGCTGCCAGCGACCGACGCGCTGCGTCAGGCGGGGCTGGAGCCGATAACCCTGGCGGCGAAAGAGGGCCTGGCGCTACTCAACGGCACCCAGGCCTCAACCGCTTTTGCCCTGCGCGGTCTGTTCGAAGCCGAAGATCTGTTCGCCTCCGCGGTCGTCTGCGGGGCGTTAACCACTGAAGCGGCGCTGGGTTCGCGTCGTCCGTTCGACGCGCGTATTCACGAGGTGCGCGGCCAGCGCGGGCAGATTGATGCGGCGGCACTGTATCGTCACCTGTTGACCGATGACAGCGCGATCTCGCGGTCGCATCATAATTGCACCAAGGTTCAGGATCCGTACTCACTGCGCTGCCAGCCGCAAGTGATGGGCGCCTGCCTGACGCAGATCCGCCAGGCGGCGGAAGTACTGTTAGCCGAAGCGAATGCGGTCTCCGATAACCCGCTGGTCTTTGCCGCCGAAAATGACGTCATCTCCGGCGGTAACTTCCACGCCGAACCGGTGGCGATGGCGGCGGATAATATCGCGCTGGCGATCGCCGAAATCGGCTCGCTCTCCGAGCGTCGTATCGCGCTGATGATGGACAGCCATATGTCGCAGCTGCCGCCGTTCCTCGTGAAAAATGGCGGCGTCAACTCCGGGTTTATGATTGCCCAGGTCACAGCGGCGGCTTTGGCCAGTGAAAACAAAGCGCTGTCACACCCGCATAGCGTTGACAGCCTGCCGACGTCCGCCAACCAGGAAGACCACGTCTCGATGGCGCCGGCTGCCGGCCGTCGGCTGTGGGCGATGGCGGAAAACACCCGCGGCGTACTGGCCGTTGAGTGGCTGGCGGCGGTGCAGGGCCTGGATATGCGCGAAGGGCTGACCACCAGTCCGCTGCTGGAAGAGGCGCGCCATCTGCTGCGCGAACGCGTATCTCACTATACGCAGGATCGTTTCTTCGCCCCTGATATTGAAAATGCCATTGCACTTTTGGCTGCACGTCACCTGACGCGTCTGCTGCCTGCCGTACTGCATTAATCACCGTTGTTCTCTGTACCCGCGTCGGGGGAAGTCATTCCCCCGGCCGACCTACATCGCATATTTGTCGTCATATAAAAAAATCAGGACACCTGTATATGCAACAACAACACAAACCGCATCTGCTGCGCGGGCTGAATGCCCGACACATTCGTTTTATTGCGCTCGGTTCCGCTATCGGCACCGGGCTGTTCTACGGTTCGGCCTCCGCCATTAAGGCGGCGGGCCCGGCGGTGCTGCTGGCCTACCTGATTGGCGGCGCGGCGGTCTTTATGGTCATGCGCGCGCTGGGTGAAATGGCGGTGCGCAATCCGGTTTCCGGCTCCTTTGGCAGCTATGCGCGCCAGTATCTCGGGCCGCTCGCCGGGTTTATCACCGGCTGGACCTATACCTTTGAAATGGTGATCGTGGCGCTGGCCGACGTCACCGCGTTCGGTATCTATATGGGGTTGTGGTATCCCGATGTGCCGCGCTGGATCTGGATCCTCAGCATCATTTTCTTTATTGGCGCGATGAACCTGTGCAACGTGCGGGTGTTCGGCGAGATGGAGTTCTGGCTGTCGCTGATTAAAGTGGTGGCGATTATCGCCATGATGGCGGCGGGCGCGGGGATCATCTTCTTTGGCTTTGGCCATAGTTTCCCGGCTACCGGGCTGGAAAATTTGTGGAGCCACGGCGGCTTTGCGCCACATGGCTGGCAGGGGATCATCGCTTCGCTCGGCATTGTGATGTTCGCCTTCGGCGGGGTGGAAATTATCGGCGTCACCGCGGCGGAAGCGCAGAACCCGAAGAAGGTCATCCCGCAGGCCATCAACACCATTCCGCTGCGTATTATTCTGTTTTACGTCTGCACCCTGGCGGTGCTGATGGCGATCTTCCCGTGGAATAGTTTTGGCGAGCAGGGCAGTCCGTTTGTGCTGATCTTCGATGGTCTGGGGATCCCGGCGGCGGCGACCGTGCTGAATATCATCGTGATTAGCGCCAGTATCTCGGCGATTAACAGCGATATTTTTGGCGCCGGGCGCATGATGTACGGCATGTCGAAAGAGGGGCTGGCGCCGAAGTGCTTCCAGCGGCTCGCCAGCAACGGTGTACCCTGGATGACGGTGGTGGTGATGGGCGTGGCGCTGCTGGTGGCGGTGGTGCTTAACTATCTGATGCCGGAACAGGTCTTTGTCCTGATTGCCTCGCTGGCGGCGTTCGCTACCGTCTGGGTATGGCTGATGATCCTGCTCTCTCATTTCTCGATGCGTCGCGGTTTGTCGGCCGAAGAGCGCAGTAAGATCGAATTCCCGATCCCCTTCTGGCCGGTTGGCCCGCTGTTGACGCTACTGTTTATGGGGCTGGTGATCGCCGTGCTGGGAATGGTGGAAGAGACGCGCGTGGCGCTGTTAGCCGGGCTGGTCTGGCTGGGGCTGCTGACGGTGGTGTGGTACGCGCGCGTGCGTAAAACCGCGCTGCAGGTGGCCACGGAACAGTAAGGTCAATCTCCCCGGTGGCGCTGCGCTTACCGGGGCTACAAATGGCACTGACTGTAGCGAGTAGCCCGGATAAGGCGTAAGCCGCTATCCGGGGGGATAATTAACTAAACAGGGCGGTGATGGAAGCGCTGGCGAGGGAATGGAAATGGACGTTAAAGCCGACCATCGCGCCGCTGGCCTCGGCATCGACATCAATCTTATCGATATCCAGGGCGTGGACGGTAAAAATGTAGCGGTGGGTTTCACCCTTCGGCGGCGCCGCGCCGCCGTAGCCTGCCTTACCAAAATCGGTGCGGGTCTGAACGGCCTCTTCCGGTAGCTCCGCCTGACCGGAGCCGGCACCCTGTGGTAGCACCCGAGTATCGGCAGGCAGGTTGGCTACCACCCAGTGCCACCAGCCGGAACCGGTCGGTGCATCCGGGTCGTAGCAGGTGACGACAAAGCTTTTGGTGCCCGCGGGCACATCATCCCACATCAGGTGCGGCGAAATATTGTCGCCATCATAGCCCATGCCGTTGAAGACGTGACGATTGGGCAGCTTGCCGCCGTCCTGGAGATCGTGACTGATCAATTTCATGCTTCATCCTCATTGATAATGTGCAGATTAACAAAGAAGTGTAGCCTTCCCGGCGGCGCAAATCCGCTGTTTATTCGCTAAAAAATGTTTCGTCCTGCACGGCCAGGTTGACCGCACGGGTCAGGCGGGTCAGCTGTTTGGGCGTGATGATGTACGGGGTCATCAGATAAATCAGACGGCCAAACGGGCGGATCCACACCCCTTGTTCGACGAAAAAGCGCTGCAGGGCGGCCATATTTACCGGACGCCGGGTTTCAACCACGCCAATCGCGCCCAGCACGCGCACATCGGCGACCAGCGCAGATCCCCGCGCCGAAGCCAGCTCGGCCTGTAGTTGGGCTTCAATCGCCGCCACCTGCTGTTGCCACTCGCCGCTCTCCAGCAGGCGCAGGCTTTCGCTTGCCACCGCGCAGGCCAGCGGATTGCCCATAAAGGTGGGGCCGTGCATAAAGCAGCCGGCTTCGCCATTGCTGATGGTTTCCGCGATCTCGCGGGTGGTCAGTGCGGCGGAAAGAGTCATGGTGCCGCCGGTCAGCGCTTTACCCAGACACAGAATATCGGCGGCGATACCAGCGTGTTCGCAGGCGAACAGTTTGCCGGTGCGGCCAAAGCCGGTAGCAATCTCATCGGCGATCAGCAAAATCCCTTCCCGGTCGCACATTTTACGCACCCGCCTCAGCCACTCCGGATGGTACATCCGCATTCCGCCGGCGCCCTGGACGATCGGTTCGAGGATCACCGCGGCGATGTCGTGGCGATGCGCGGCCATCAGGCGGGCAAACGGCACCATATCCAGCTCATCCCACTCGCCGTCGAAGCGGCTTTGCGGCGCGGGAGCAAACAGGTTATCCGGCAGGTAGCCCTGCCACAGGCTGTGCATTGAATTCTGCGGATCGCAGACCGACATCGCGCCGAACGTGTCGCCATGATAGCCGTTGCGGAAGGTCAGGAAACGACGACGCGGCTGGCCTTTGGCCTGCCAGTACTGCAGCGCCATTTTCATCGCCACCTCTACCGCCACCGAACCGGAATCGGCGAGGAAAACGCACTCCAGCGATTCCGGGGTCATCGCCACCAGTTGGCGGCACAGCGCCACCGCCGACGGATGGGTGATCCCGCCGAACATCACGTGCGACATCTGATCGATCTGCGCTTTCATCGCCGCATTGAGGCGCGGGTGATTGTAGCCGTGGATCGCCGCCCACCAGGAGGACATGCCGTCAATCAGCTGTTCGCCGCCGGCGAGGGACAGCTCGCACCCGTGGGCGGAAACCACCGGGTAGACCGGCAGGGGGGAAGTCATAGAGGTGTAGGGGTGCCAGATGTGGCGCCGATCGAAGGCGAGATCGTCCAGTGTCATAAGCGACTTGTAAACCATTTTGAAAACATTTAGGTTTACGAGTATAAACCGAACCGCAAATTAACAAAACCTTTTGGAGAGGCTAATGGCTCACCACGCACGCTGGACAATGTCGCAAGTTACTGAGTTATTTAATAAATCACTCATCGATCTGTTATTCGAAGCGCAGCAAATCCACCGCCAGCATTTTGACCCGCGTCAGGTGCAGGTCAGTACGTTGCTGTCGATTAAAACCGGCGCTTGTCCGGAAGACTGTAAATATTGCCCGCAAAGCGCACGCTACAAAACCGGTCTTGAATCCGAGCGCCTGATGGAGGTCGAGCAGGTGCTGGAGTCGGCACGTCAGGCGAAAAACGCCGGCTCCACCCGCTTCTGCATGGGCGCGGCGTGGAAGAACCCCAATGACCGCGATATGCCCTATCTGGAGCAGATGGTGAAAGGCGTCAAGGCGCTGGGGCTGGAGTCCTGTATGACGCTCGGTACCCTGACCGCCAGCCAGGCGCAGCGCCTGGCCGGCGCGGGGCTTGATTACTACAACCATAACCTCGACACCTCGCCGGAATTTTACGGCAACATCATCACCACCCGTACCTATCAGGAGCGTCTGGATACGCTGGATAAAGTGCGCGATGCCGGGATCAAAGTCTGCTCCGGCGGCATCGTCGGGCTGGGAGAGACCGTAAAAGATCGCGCCGGGCTGCTGCTGCAGCTGGCTAATCTGCCGACGCCGCCGGAGAGTGTGCCGATCAACATGCTGGTGAAAGTTAAAGGCACGCCGCTGGCGGATAACGACGATGTCGACGCTTTCGATTTCATCCGCACCATCGCCATCGCACGCATCATGATGCCCACCTCTTACGTGCGTCTCTCCGCCGGCCGCGAACAGATGAACGAGCAGACCCAGGCGATGTGCTTTATGGCCGGGGCGAACTCGATTTTCTACGGCTGCAAGCTGCTCACCACGCCGAACCCGGAAGAGGACAAAGACCTGCAGTTGTTCCGCAAGCTGGGGATCAACCCGCAGCAGACGGCGGTACTGGAAGGCGATAATGAGCAGCAGCAGCGCCTGGAGCAGGCCTTACTCACCCCCGACACTGAGGAATATTACAACGCGGCGGCGCTATGACCTGGCAGCAACGAATCGAGCGGGCGCTGGACGAGCGGCAGCAGACGGATGCGTTTCGCCGCCGCCTGCCGGTAAGCCACGGCGCCGGACGCTGGCTGGAGCGCGAAGGGGAGCGCTGGCTCAACTTCTCCAGCAATGATTACCTGGGCCTGAGCCAGCATGCCGGCATTATCGCCGCCTGGCAGCAGGGGGCGGAACGTTATGGCGTCGGCTCCGGCGGATCGGGCCACGTGAGCGGCTATAGTGAGGCCCACCGCGCGCTGGAAGAGGAACTTGCCGACTGGCTCGGTTACCCGCGCGCGCTACTGTTTATCTCCGGCTTTGCCGCCAATCAGGCACTGGTTGCCGCGCTGGCGGAAAAAGAGGATCGGATTGTCGCCGACCGCCTGAGCCACGCCTCCCTGCTGGAAGCGGCGAGCCTCAGCCCGGCCCAGCTGCGGCGCTTTGCCCACAACGATCCGCAGCAGCTCGCGCAGCTGCTGGCGAAACCGCTGGACGGTCTGCAGTTAGTGGTGACTGAAGGCATTTTCAGTATGGACGGCGACAGCGCGCCGCTGGCTGACATTCAGGCGGCAGCTCGCAGCGCCGGAGCATTATTACTGGTTGATGATGCTCACGGAATCGGGGCGATTGGCGATGAAGGGCGCGGAAGCTGTCATACGCAGGCGGTTCGCCCGGAGCTGCTGGTAGTCACCTTCGGCAAGGCGTTTGGGGTGAGCGGCGCGGCGGTACTGTGCAGCGAATCGATGGCCGATTATCTGCTGCAGTTTGCCCGTCATCTGATCTACAGCACCGCCATGCCGCCCGCCCAGGCGGTGGCGCTGAGCGCGGCGCTGCGGGTCATTCGTAGCGATGAGGGCCAGCAGCGGCGGGAAACCCTGGCCGCCCGCATCCGTCAGTTCCGTGCAGGGATGGGCGATGTGTCGCTGGGGCTGACCGATTCCGTCAGCGCGATCCAGCCGCTGATCGTCGGCGATAACGCGCGAGCGCTGAGCCTGGCCTGCCGTCTGCGCGAGGCCGGCTGCTGGGCGACGGCGATCCGACCACCGACGGTGCCGGTCGGCAGCGCTCGCCTGCGTCTGACCCTGACCGCCGCTCATCAGGCTGAGGACATTAACCGTTTACTGGAGGCGCTGCATGGTCACGGTGAATAAGCAGGCGGTGGCCGCGGCGTTTGGCCGGGCGGCCAGCGGCTATACGCAACATGATGAACTGCAGCGGCGCAGCGCCGATCTGCTGCTGCGCCAGCTGGCGCGCCGCGATTTTGCCCAGGTGCTGGATGCCGGCTGCGGCCCCGGCAGCATGAGTCGCTACTGGCGTGAGGCGGGCAGCGTGGTGACCGCGCTGGATCTCTCCGCCGGCATGCTGGCCCAGGCGCAGCGCCACGACGCCGCGCAGCATTATCTGCAGGGCGATATCGAAGCGCTGCCGCTGCCGGATGGCTGCGTCGATCTGGCATGGAGCAACCTGGCGGTGCAGTGGTGCGACGATCTGCGCGCGGCGATCGGCGAGCTGTGCCGGGTGGTGCGACCCGGCGGGCGGGTGGCGTTTACCACGCTGCTGGCCGGATCGCTGCCGGAGCTCAATCAAGCGTGGCAGGCTATCGACGACCGGCCACATGCCAACCGTTTTCTCAGCGAACCGGCGGTAAGGGCCGCACTGAGCGGCCTGCGCGCCGAAGGCGTCGTTCATCAGATTAGCCTGCCGTTCGCCGATGCGCTGAGCGCTATGCGCTCCCTGAAGGGCATCGGCGCTACCCATTTGCACCAGGGGAGGGCATCCGCCCCGCTTGGCCGCGGCAAACTGCGCGAACTGCAGCTGGCCTGGCCGCAACAGCAGGGTATCTGCCCGCTGACGTATTATCTTTTTACAGGAGTCATTGAACGTGACTAAACGTTTTTTCGTCACCGGAACCGATACTGAAGTCGGGAAAACGGTCGCCAGCAGCGCACTGCTGCAGGCGGCGAACCAGTTGGGTTTTAACACCGCCGGCTATAAACCGGTGGCTTCCGGTAGCGACCTGACCGCACAAGGGTTACGCAATGAAGATGCGCTGGCTCTGCAGCGTAATAGCCGGGTGGCGCTGAGCTATGAACAGGTCAACCCTTATACTTTTGCCGAACCGACCTCGCCGCATATTATTAGCGCCGATGAAGGGCGACCGATTGCCGCGGCGGCGCTTTCCAGTGGCTTACGCGAACTGGAGCGCCTGGCAGACTGGGTACTGGTGGAAGGGGCCGGCGGCTGGTTTACGCCGCTCTCGGACACCCTGATCTTCGCCGACTGGGCGCAGCAGGAGCAGCTGCCGGTGATTCTGGTGGTGGGGGTCAAGCTCGGCTGTATCAACCATGCGATGCTTACCGCCCAGGCGGTGCGCCAGGCGGGGCTGCCGCTGGCGGGCTGGATCGCCAATGACGTGCAGCCGCCGGGCAAGCGCCATGGCGAATATCTGGCGACGCTGAAAAACCGGTTGGCCGCGCCGTTTCTTGGTGAAATACCGTGGCTTGTCGATATCGCGCAGCGCGACGATCTCGGCCAGTATCTGGATCTCAGCGCGCTGGATCTGGCGTCATCCACTGCGCCAGCAGCGGTTCATCCAGCGCCATAATATCGCCCTCGGCGACATTACGCCCCCGGTGAAGGACACAGAACCGATCCGCCACCCGGCGGATAAAGGGCAGGTGCTGCTCGGCGAGCAGCACCGTCAGACCGATATCGCGATTTAACCGCAGCAGCAATTCCGCCAGCTTTTGCAGGCAGCGCGGCCCTGCGCCGCGTGAGGGTTCGTCAAGGATCAGCAGTCGTGGCTGGACGATCAGCGCCCTGGCCAGCGCCAGCTGGTACTGATCGTCGGCGCTTAGCGAAGCGCCTTTGCGCTGCCGTAGCGCATAGAGTTCGGGAAAATGGTCATAAATTTCGCCGCCGCTGGCGTTAGCCCCGGGTTTCCCGGCCGCCAGGGCAATATGCAGGTTCTCTTCCACGCTGAGCTGGGAAAAGATGCGTTTATCCTGCGGCACGTAGCCGATGCCGATGGCGCTGCGCGACTGAGCGGACAGGGGGGTGAGATCGCACGGCGGGGCGCCAATGTCATGCCAGGTCATCCGACCGCTGGCCACCGGCAGATGGCCGGCAATGCAGTTGACCAGGGTGGTTTTTCCCATTCCCTCGCGTCCCAGTACGCCAATGCACTCTCCGGGGCGTAGTTCAAGATCGACATTCCACAGCGAGTGCTGATTACCGTAAAAATGATTTACTGCCTGTAAATTCAACATGGACGTTTTCTCCTTATCCTGGCGTCAGGGCGACAGAAAGATGCTGCAAAACTCTTGCCAGGAAAAAGAACGCTCGGAAAAAACCGCGAAACGCCGACACCATCGGGCACAGTCAGCGCGGGCGCTGCACTTTTCCGGTGCCCGACGCTAAAGGGTGGTGCAAAAAGCAGCAAAAATCGAGCGGCTTTAAACGGATAGTTATCAAAAATAGTTCGATAAAAATTTTTCGCCGCACGGTTTACGGCGAAAGTCGATTTGCGCCGGGCGGCGGCGGTCTTGGGCTGCAGACAGTTATCCACTATTCCTGTGGATAACCTTGTGTATTAGAGTTAGAAAACCTGCGGTAAGCTAGAGCGTACGCGGCCTGCGGCTGAATTGGCGCGAAAGGCGTCTTTTCTTTAAATTCATTAAATATCAGTTTGTTAGATAAAATCAATGGGTGTAAGAAAAGCGTCATCTACTGCCATAAAACTTTCACCCGTCCGCTTGACAAATGTTAAAAGGTAAAAATTTCTGGGGATAACCCTGCCGGCCGGAGGATTATTCCACCCGGTGCGCGTTTTATGCGCACCATGGCGGCGAAATAAGCCGTTTACTGACGCTATCATAGTGATGTACTGTTTAAATATCCAGTATAATTTGTTGGCAAAAAATGGCCCGGAGGGTAGAATTAAACACCGGCCGCTAAATCCATCTTCAGGTTTTGATCAATGAGTAAATCGTTTGTTCTGCATTCCGCCTTTCGCCCCTCCGGAGACCAACCGGAAGCCATCCGCCGCCTGGAAGAGGGGCTGGAGGATGGGCTCGCGCATCAAACGCTGCTGGGGGTCACCGGCTCCGGTAAAACCTTCACCATCGCCAACGTGATTGCCGACCTGCAGCGGCCGACGATGGTGCTGGCGCCAAACAAAACCCTGGCGGCCCAGCTCTATGGCGAGATGAAAGAGTTTTTCCCGGAGAATGCCGTCGAGTATTTCGTCTCCTACTACGATTACTATCAGCCGGAAGCCTACGTCCCCAGCTCAGATACCTTCATTGAGAAGGACGCCTCGGTAAACGAACATATCGAGCAGATGCGCTTGTCGGCGACCAAAGCGCTGCTCGAGCGGCGCGACGTGGTGGTGGTGGCGTCAGTCTCGGCTATCTACGGCCTCGGCGACCCGGACCTGTACCTGAAGATGATGCTGCACCTGACGGTCGGGATGCTGATTGACCAGCGCGCTATCCTGCGCCGTCTGGCCGAACTGCAGTATACCCGCAACGATCAGGCCTTCCAGCGCGGCACCTTTCGCGTGCGCGGCGAGGTGATCGACGTCTTCCCGGCGGAATCCGACGATATCGCGCTGCGCATTGAGCTGTTTGATGAAGAGGTCGAGCGCCTGTCGCTGTTCGACCCGCTCACCGGCCACGTGGAATCGACGGTGCCGCGCTACACCATTTATCCCAAGACCCACTACGTGACGCCGCGGGAACGCATCGTCCAGGCGATGGAAGAGATCAAGCTGGAGCTGGCGGAGCGGCGCAAGGTTCTGCTGGCCAACAACAAGCTTCTGGAAGAGCAGCGCTTAACCCAGCGTACCCAGTTCGACCTCGAAATGATGAACGAGCTGGGCTACTGCTCGGGCATTGAAAACTACTCGCGCTTCCTTTCCGGTCGCGGGCCCGGCGAGCCGCCGCCCACTCTGTTTGACTATCTGCCGGCAGACGGTCTGCTGGTGATAGACGAATCCCACGTTACGGTGCCGCAGATCGGCGGTATGTACCGGGGCGACCGGGCGCGCAAAGAGACGCTGGTGGAGTACGGTTTCCGCCTGCCGTCGGCGCTGGATAACCGGCCGATGAAGTTTGAAGAATTTGAAGCGCTGGCCCCGCAAACCATCTACGTCTCGGCAACCCCCGGCGCCTACGAGCTGGATAAATCCGGCGGCGAAGTGGTGGATCAGGTGGTGCGGCCGACCGGTCTGCTTGACCCGATCATCGAAGTGCGGCCGGTAGCCACTCAGGTCGATGACCTGCTGTCGGAGATCCGCCTGCGCACGGCCATCAACGAGCGCGTGCTGGTGACCACCCTCACTAAGCGGATGGCGGAGGATTTAACCGAGTATCTTGAGGAGCACGGCGAGCGGGTGCGCTATCTGCACTCGGATATCGACACCGTCGAACGCATGGAGATTATCCGCGACCTGCGCCTTGGCGAGTTTGACGTGCTGGTAGGGATCAACCTGCTGCGTGAGGGGCTGGATATGCCGGAGGTGTCGCTGGTGGCGATCCTGGATGCCGACAAAGAGGGCTTCCTGCGCTCCGAACGCTCGCTTATCCAGACCATCGGCCGCGCGGCGCGAAACATCAACGGCAAGGCCATCCTTTACGGCGATAAGATCACCCCTTCCATGGCCAAAGCCATTGGCGAGACCGAGCGTCGACGGGAGAAACAGCAGCGTTATAACGAAGAGCATGGCATCGTACCGCAGGGCCTCAACAAGAAAGTGGTGGATATCCTGCAGCTGGGCCAGGGCCTGGCGAAAACTAAAGCCAAAGGGCGCGGTAAAGCGAAGGCCGTTGAGCCTGCCGGGCTTAGCGCCGTGGAGATGACGCCAAAAGCGCTGCAGCAGAAGATCCACGAGCTGGAAGGGCAGATGATGCAGCACGCCCAGAACCTCGAGTTCGAAGAGGCGGCGCAAATTCGCGACCAGTTGCATCAGCTGCGCGAGCTGTTTATCGCCGCCTCCTGAGTCCCGGCGCATACTGCCGGAGTGGGCGTGTGGGGCGTAGTGAAGGCGGGACGCTTCTCTCATTGTCCCGCTACCAGATAGCAAACCTTTGAGAAGAAAAAAGGCCGCATTGCGGCCTTCTTAATGTTTGCTTAATCTCGCCAGGCGACACTAACCTCCCCATGATGAGGATAGCGCCCATGCAAAAAATCAACTTCCGTGAATATCTGGCGGTTGCCACCGCCCTGGTTATTATTGTTGCCTTTTTCCATCAGTGGGTACTGACGTTCTGACCCGCGCGCCGCGGGAATAACACCCACGCGCGGACGCCGGGCCCCGGCTGGCGGTTGTGCAGGAAGAACTGGGCGTCATGCAGCTGAGCAATGCGCGTGACGATGCTCAGTCCGAGGCCTATGCCGCCGTAGCGACTGTCCATGCGCACAAACGCTTTACTGAGTTCGCCGCTTTTCGCCTCATCAATCCCTGGGCCTTCATCTTCCACCGCCATCACCGGCATCAGGCCCGCTTTCACCGACACGCGGATAGTTGACCCTTCCGGGCTGTAGCGGTGAGCATTCTCCACCAGATTGCGCAGGATCACACGGATTAACGTCGCGTCGCCAGAGACGATGGCCTCGCTTTCGACATCCGTCAGCAGCAGCCGCTGCTGACGCTGCGCCAGCATGGTCTCCAGCTCATCCTGCAGCGGTTTGACCACGTCATCCAGTAGCAGCACCTGCTGATAGCTGCCGGCGGAAAAAGACTGTCCGACGCGCGCCAGCTGCAGCAGCTGCGAAATGCTGGTGGTCATCTGGTCGAGGCGCTGGATCAGCGGGTCGACGCCCACGCCGTGCACTTTCGCCAGTAGTTCGAGGTGCAACCGCAGGCCGGCCAGCGGGGTACGTAGCTCATGCGCCACGTCGGCGGTAAACAGCCGCTCACGGTCGAGGGTCAGATTGAGGCGGGAAACCAGCTGATTCAGGGCGGTGGTCACCGCCGTGACTTCGGGCACCGATTCGCTGAGCACGATGGGGGTGAGGTTATCCGGCGTGCGGCTCTCCAGCTCGCTTTGCAGTCGGGAGAGCGGGCGGGTGATCTTGCGCACCGCCAGCATGCTGATATGCAGCGCCAGGCCAACGATCAACAGGCTCGGCACCAGCAGGCTGGCGACCGCTTCCCGTACCTCATGCTCCACATGTTTCTGGTTATTGTGGCCTTCGATGGCGCTGGCCACCAGCAGCTGGATCTGCTCTTTGCTCTCATGCCATAGCCAGAAGACGCTGATCAGCTGGCAGACCACCAGGATGGCGCCAATGGTCAGCAGCAGCCGGTTGCGCATGGTCCAGGTTTCGGTTGCAAACAGAGCCATGGTCTATTCCGTGTCGATGTGGTTAGCCAGCATATAGCCAAAACCCCTGACGGTGCGGATCCGCGATTTGCCAATCTTTTCGCGCAGGTTATGAATATGCACCTCAAGGGTATTGGTCGCCGGCTCGTTGTCCCAGCTGTAGATGTCGTTGTAGAGGATTTCACGATGCACCGGGCTACCGGCTTTCATCATCAGCCGCGACAGCAGGGCATACTCTTTTGGCGTCAATTCCAGCGCCGCCTCACCCAGCCACACCAGGCGGCGGGTGACGTTGAGGCGCAGATCGCCGACGCTGATTTCGTTATCGCCCTGGTTATTATGCCGGCGGAGCAGGGCGCGAATGCGCGCATTCAGCTCTTCCAGGGCAAAGGGTTTCACCAGATAGTCATCCGCGCCGGTATCGAGACCGCTAATGCGATCCTCAAGCGTATCGCGGGCGGTGAGGATCAGCACCGGCTGGGTCATCTTCTCCCGCCGCATACGGGTGAGAAAATGCAGACCGTCTTCATCCGGCAGGCCGAGGTCGAGGACGATCAGGCTGTAGTGATTGCTGGCCAACGATAGCGCCGCTTCGTGCGCTGTGGAGACGCCGTCGCATACGTATCCTTCACTTTGCATCGCCAGAATCAACCCCTGCAACAGCAGCGCATCGTCTTCAATGACTAAGATTTTCATCAACCAGCCTCTCTACATGGCGTTAAAATATCATCTGCTGCCTGGTACTCGTGGGTGCTGACGCCGAGCAGGCCGAGCAGGGTGGAGAACAGATTATCTTGTGAATAATCCTTCGTCTTAGCCTGTTGTTGCAAACACTGGCTGGAGACACCGTAACGTTGCTGGTAATCCGGCGACAGCCACAGCAGCATGGGCACGTGTTTTTGCGTATCCGGCGCAATTGAGTACGGCAGACCATGCAAATAGACGCCATCTTCACCCAGCGATTCGCCGTGGTCTGACAAATAAACCAGACTAGTGGTAAATTTATCCTGTTTGGATTGCAGTAATTTTATCGCTTTATCAACAACATAGTCGACATACAGAATGGTGTTGTCGTAGGTATTGGTCAACTGTTGTTGCGTACAACTTTGGATTTCATTGGTATCGCAGGTCGGGGTGAATTTTTTGAATTCAGCCGGATAGCGGTTGTAATAGGTCGGGCCGTGGCTGCCGATAGTATGCAGTATGATAATGCCATCCTGTTTCAGGTTGTCGATGTAACTGTCCAGATTATGGAACAGGACCTCATCGTAGCACTCGCCGTCGATGCACTGACCGCTGAGGTGCAGATCGGTGACGTTCTGGTGCGGTACACGGTCACAGGCGCCTTTACAGCCACCGTCATTGTCGTTCCACAGCACCTGAACACCGGCGCGCTGCAGAATATCCAGGACGCCTTCCTGATGGTGCGCCAGTTCTTCATCGTAATGCGCGCGCGGCATATTGGAGAACATACAGGGGACGGAAACCGCAGTTGCCGTGCCGCAGGAGGTGGTTTTCGGGAAGTACACCACGTCGTCCTGTTGCAGGCGTGGGTTAGTCTCCCGATCGTAGCCGCCCAGCGAGAAGTTCCCGGCGCGCGAGGTTTCGCCCAGCACCACAATCGTCAGGTTTTTGCGGGGGCCGCTATGCATCACTGGTTTCTGCCTGGCATCTTCGCCAATCTTCACCAGCGGCAGATTGTCCATGCGGTTGTGCGCATACCACGAGTTCAGCGCCACAATGCTGTTGGAGGGACTCAGGGATTTCACCAGTTCTTTGTTGTTACGGAACACCGAGGCGTAATCTTTGTAGAACAGCGCGGCCACCAGAATAATCAGCAGCGCCGAAACGGCGATATTGAGCAGGCGCATCGCCGCGCCGCGCCACCGTGTGGCGGGCTTACGGATTTTCACCCACCAGGCGACGAATACCGCTAAAACCCCCGAGAGGCCGAGGACGGCGATCATTTCGCCGGAGAGCAGAGCAAAGCTCTCCGCCGGAGTGGTGTCGAGGATATTGGTGATCATGCTGCGGTCGATCACTACCCCGAAGTTCCAGATAAAGTACTGCGCCGACGCGCTGAGCAGAATAAACAGGCTGATGACCACCCGATCGAGCTTCAGGAACGAGGCGAGGGTGGTGATGATATTCATCACGCTAATGGCCACGATCGGCATACTGAGGAATACCAGCCAGTTATGCAGGCTGTTTACCGGCAGTAACGGGAAAACCTGGCGATAAAAAGCCAGGTTGAGAAAGATACCGATATAGCAAGCAAAGAGAATCAAATAAGTCGTGCGGCTGAAGAGCGGCCGACGCAGAGGCAATAACGACATAATACCTACCCACAGAAAGAGATAAGCGTATAGTGCCAGCCCTATTTTAAGACAACCTTAAGATTTTAAGGTGCACCGAAGGTTGGCCCTCCGGCGCGCAGCGTCAGCCAGGAAGCTGAATCGCCTTTTCCAGCGCGCCGCGGAGCAGCGCCCGATCATGGCGATAGGGCACGTCACTGGCCTCCAGCGGCGTCTGGATCACCAGCCGGTCGTTGATGCCGCGGATATCGGCTTTTGGCCCGGCGATCACCGCATCCACCACCCGCTTACCCACGTAGTGCTCCATAATCGCAATGCGCTCCGCCAGCGACAGCCTCGCCGCCGGGCTGTGCTCTTTACCCAGATTATCGATAAACACCATCGGCGCCGGGGTGCGGCGCAGCGCCTGGGCCATCTCGTCGAGCAGCAGGATCGGCAGCAGGCTGGTGTAAAAGCTGCCCGGGCCGATGAGGATCAGATCGGCTTCGGCGATCGCTTCCACCGCCTCGCGAGTGGCGGGTACCGGTGGGGTAAGCATCAGCTCCTGCGGTAGGTTGTCGAGCTGATCGATATTCACTTCGCCGTAAACTTCATGGCCTTCATGATCGAGCGCCATCAAATCCACCGGTTGTTCCGACATCGGGATAAGAAACGCGTCTACTTTGAGCAGGTTTCTGATTAAATTGATAGCTTCTAAAGGCCGCACGCTCAGGTGGTCCAGCGCCTTTAACATCAGATTTCCGAGGTTATGCCCGGAAAGTTCGCCATTACCGCTAAAACGATACTCGAACATCGCCGACGCCACGCTGGGCTCGGCAATTAACTGATTGATGCAGTTGCGCATATCGCCCCAGGCAATGCCGCCTTCCGAGCGGCGGATCCGCCCGGTGGAGCCCCCGTTGTCGGTGGTGGTGACAATGCCGGTCAGCCGCGAGCCGAGCGAGGAGAGGGAGGACATCACCCGGCCCAGACCATGCCCGCCGCCGAGCGCGACCACCCGATCGAGGTCAGCGAATGTACGATTGCGCATAGAAATTCCTTATTTCACATAAACGGCCACACACTACCCGATCTACCCCTAAAAGACGATGGGAGGAGCCCGACAAACTGACCGACATCAAGGCAAAAAAATGATTTATGGCTATTCTGTAGCGAAAATGCACGAAGGTAGCGATATATACAATGTTATATAACGAAATCGCAAATGGCGAAACCGTCCGTAACGCGCTACTATCGGCATAACCTGTTAACACTCTAGCCTCTTCGCCTGTGTCAAAAGATATGGCGGTTTGGCCGCGACCCCTCCGGGTGTCGCCAGGGCGTGGGAAGAAATGACCGCGCCTCCCGTATTTGGAAAGGTGTATATGGCCTCACAGCTTACCGATGCATTCGCGCGTAAGTTTTTTTACCTGCGTCTGTCGATTACCGATGTGTGCAACTTCCGTTGCACCTACTGCCTGCCGGACGGCTACAAACCCGGCGCCGTCAATAACAACGGCTTTCTCAGCGTAGACGAAGTGCGCCGCGTCACGCGCGCTTTCTCCGCGCTGGGCACCGAAAAAGTTCGCCTCACCGGTGGGGAACCCTCTCTGCGTCGCGACTTCACCGAAATCATTGCCGCGGTGCGTGAAAACCCGGCGATCCGTCAGATTGCGGTTACCACCAACGGTTACCGCCTGGCGCGCGATGTCGAACGCTGGCGCGATGCCGGGCTGACGGCGATTAACGTCAGCGTTGATAGCCTCGACGCCCGTCAATTTCATGCCATCACCGGCCAGGACAAGTTCCACCAGGTGATGGACGGCATTGATGCTGCTTTCGCCGCGGGCTTTGACAAGGTGAAGGTCAATACCGTGCTGATGCGTGATGTTAATCATCACCAGCTCGATACCTTTCTCGCGTGGATCCAACCCCGTCGTATTCAGCTGCGTTTTATTGAGCTGATGGAAACCGGAGAGGGCAGCGATCTGTTCCGCCGTCACCATCTTTCCGGCATGGTGCTGCGCGACGAGCTGCTGCGCCGCGGCTGGATCCACCAGATCCGCCAGCGCAGCGATGGCCCGGCGCAGGTCTTTTGTCACCCGGATTACGCCGGTGAAATCGGCCTCATCATGCCGTATGAAAAAGATTTCTGCGCCACCTGCAACCGTCTGCGCGTCTCATCCGTTGGCAAACTGCACCTGTGTCTGTTTGGCGAAGGCGGCGTCGACCTGCGCGATCTGATGGCTGAGGACGAGCAACAGGCCGAGCTGGAAGCGCGGATAGCCGAAGCCTTGACCCATAAAAAGCAGACCCATTTCCTGCATCAGGGCAACACCGGTATTACGCAGAACCTGTCCTATATTGGCGGTTAATCGTTTTCGAAAGGAGCATTCAGATGAGCCAGGCTAGCGCTGAGTTTATTCCGACCCGTATTGCTATTCTTACTGTTTCCAGCCGCCGTGGCGAAGAGGATGATACCTCCGGCCACTGGCTGCGCGAGGCGGCGCAGGAGGCGGGACACCATGTCGTCGATAAGGCGATTGTGAAAGAAAACCGCTACGCCATCCGCGCCCAGGTGTCGGCGTGGATCGCCAGCGATGACGTGCAGGTGGTGCTGATCACCGGCGGGACCGGGTTCACCGAGGGTGACCAGGCGCCGGAAGCGCTGCTGCCGCTGTTTGACCGTGAGGTCGAAGGCTTTGGCGAAGTGTTCCGCATGCTGTCGTTCGAAGAGATCGGCACCTCGACGCTGCAGTCCCGGGCCGTGGCCGGCGTCGCCAACCGCACGCTGATTTTTGCCATGCCGGGCTCGACCAAAGCCTGCCGCACGGCGTGGGACAACATCATTGCCCCGCAGCTGGATGCTCGCACCCGTCCGTGTAACTTCATTCCTCACCTGAAGAAATAATCTATGTCACAACTGACCCATATTAACGCCGCGGGCGAAGCCCATATGGTGGATGTCTCCGGCAAAGCGGAAACGGTGCGCGAAGCGCGCGCCGAGGCTTATGTCGAAATGCAGGCGGCGACGCTGGCGATGATTATCGACGGCAGCCACCATAAAGGCGATGTGTTCGCCACCGCGCGTATCGCCGGGATCCAGGCGGCAAAACGTACCTGGGAGCTGATCCCGCTGTGTCATCCGCTGATGCTGAGCAAAGTGGAAGTCAATCTGCAGGCGCAGCCGGAGCATAACCGGGTGCGCATTGAGTCACTTTGCCGTCTGACCGGTAAAACCGGCGTTGAGATGGAAGCATTGACCGCCGCCTCCGTTGCCGCGCTGACCATCTACGACATGTGCAAGGCGGTGCAAAAAGATATGGTCATTGGCCCGCTGCGCCTGCTGGCGAAAAGCGGCGGCAAGTCCGGCGATTTTAAGGTGGACGAACGCCATGATTAAGGTTCTGTTTTTCGCCCAGGTGCGCGAACTGGTCGGCACCGATGCCCTGACACTCGACGCCAGCGACCTGGCAACCGTCGAGGCCGTGCGCCAGCAGCTTGCCGCGCGCGGCGACCGCTGGGCGCTGGCCCTGGAAGAGGGCAAGCTGCTGGCGGCAGTCAACCAGACGCTGACCGCGTTTGACCATCCGGTCGCCAGCGGCGACGAAGTGGCGTTCTTCCCGCCGGTGACCGGAGGCTAAGATGACGCAAACTCGTATCGTGGTTAGCCCGGCACGCTTTAGCGTCGGCGATGAGTATCCGTGGCTGGCCGAGCGCGATGAAGACGGTGCGGTGGTTACCTTCACCGGTAAAGTGCGCAATCACAATCTTGGCGACAGCGTAAAAGCGCTGACCCTCGAGCACTATCCGGGGATGACCGAGAAATCACTGGCGGAAATTGTCAACCTGGCGCGCGAGCGCTGGCCGCTGGGCCGGGTGACGGTTATCCACCGCATCGGCGAAATGTGGCCGGGGGAAGAGATTGTGTTTGTCGGCGTCACCAGCGCCCACCGCGGCAGCGCCTTCGCCGCCGGCGAGTTTATTATGGACTACCTGAAAACCCGCGCGCCGTTCTGGAAGCGTGAGGCGACGCCGGAAGGCGAACGCTGGGTCGACGCCCGCGACAGCGATCGTCAGGCGGCAGAGCGCTGGTAGTGTGATACGCTTACAGGGTGAAACTTTGTTAATCAGGAGAGAGTCATGGACAGATATCCGCGTTCCGATTCAATCGTGCAGGGCCGTACCGGCCTGCAGACTTACATGGCGCAGGTATACGGCTGGATGACGGTTGGCCTGCTGCTGACGGCGTTTATCGCGTGGTTTGCGGCGAATACCCCGGCGGTGATGATGTTCGTCTTTTCGAGCAAAATCACTTTCTTTGGGCTGATTATTGCCCAGCTGGCGCTGGTGTTTGTGCTGTCGGGAATGGTGCAGCGACTGAGCGCCGGGATGGCCACCACGCTGTTTATGCTCTACTCGGCGCTGACCGGGCTGACGCTGTCGAGCATTTTTATCGCCTATACCTACTCATCGATCGCCAGCACCTTTGTGGTCACCGGCGGGATGTTCGGGGCGATGAGCTTGTATGGTTACACCACGAAGCGCGATCTGAGCGGCTTCGGCAGCATGCTGTTTATGGGGCTGATTGGCATCGTGCTGGCATCGCTGGTCAACCTGTGGCTGAAGAGCGAGGCGCTGATGTGGGCGGTGACCTACATTGGGGTGGTGCTGTTTGTCGGCCTGACGGCGTATGACACCCAGAAGCTGAAAAACATCGGCGAGCAGATTGACACCCGCGACAGCGCTACGCTGCGTAAATACTCGATCCTCGGGGCCTTAACGCTGTACCTGGACTTTATCAACCTGTTCCTGATGCTGCTGCGTATTATGGGCAACCGCCGCTAACCTCTTAATATCAGAGGGTTGCATCTCCTAACGCCCGGCAAGCGCAGCGCCGCCGGGCGATATATCAGGCACGGTACCCGTGATTTTGCCGGGTGGCGGCTGCGCCTTACCCGGCCTACAGGATCCTCTCACAGGCTCACACCCCGTAGGCCCGTGCAAGCGCAGCGCCGCCGGGCGATGGCATCAGGCACGGTACCCGTGATTTTGCCGGGTGGCGGCTGCGCCTTACCCGGCCTACAGGATCCTCTCACAGGCTCACACCCCGTAGGCCCGTGCAAGCCGCAGCGCCGCCGGGAGAGATTTCAGGCACGGTACCCGTGATGTTGCCGGGTGGCGGCTGGCGCCTTATCCGGCCTACGGTGCGTGCGACCTGTCGTTAATTTATTCACCTTTCTTGCTGAAACTGCCGGTGCTGACGGCCTCA
>NZ_KV793012.1:281630-412903 GCF_001808325.1 Klebsiella sp. HMSC16C06 | reverse complement strand
CCGGGTGGCGGCTGCGCCTTACCCGGCCTACAACGACTGCCGGGCAATCCGGCTCGGACGACGACTCAACCCTGCGCGGCGTCGATGTCGTCAAACACCTGCTGCGCCAGATGCATCGTGGCATTCGCCGCCGGCAGCCCACAGTACAGCGCAGAGTGCATGATCAACTCTTTCAGCTCATCGCGGGTCACCCCGTTGTTAAACGACGCGCGCAGATGCATCTTCAGCTCCGCCTCGCGATTGAGAGCAATCAGCATGGCAATGGTGATCATGCTGCGGGTGTGGTGGTCGAGCCCCGGACGGGTCCAGGTCTCACCCCAGGCGTAGCGGGTGATAAAGTCCTGAAACTCGTCATTCAACGGCGTCAGATGCTGCAGGGTACGGTCGACGTGGGCGTCGCCCAACACTTTGCGCCGCACCGCCATCCCGTCCTGATAGCGCTGTTTATCCTCCATGGCGTTCCCCCTGGAAAAAGCTCAGCAGCGCCGAAGTAAAGCTTTTCGGCGCCTCAATGTTTGACAGATGCGATGCCGCCAGCACCACCACCTGGGAAGCAGGGATCTGCTGCTGCAGGAAACTGGCGTCACTGACCGTAGTGACAGGGTCACTTTCACCGGCGATAATTAATGTCGGCAGCGGGATCTGCCCCACTTCGCCCCGCAGGTCGGCGGCGGCCAGCGCCTCGCAGCAGGCGGCATAGCCTTCGACGTCGGTATGGGTTAACTGGTGGCATAGCGCCTCCACCACCTCCGGCGCCTTCTGGCGAAACGCATGAGTGAACCAGCGATCCGCCGCCCCGGCGGCCACCACCGCCATTCCCTCCTGGCGTACCGCCCGCGCCCGCGACAGCCAGCTGGCCTGATCGCCAATGCGCGCCGCGGTGTTGGCAACGGCCAGACCATAAAAACGTTCTGGCGCAAAGCGTCCCAGCCACAGGCCGGTCAGACCGCCCATCGAGATCCCGCAGAACCAGGCGCGGTCGATATTCAGGTGATCGAGCAGCGCAATCACATCTTCCCCCAGCTGGGCGAGGGTCACTTTGCCATTTTTCGTCGTATTACCGTGACCGTGGGTGTCATAGCGCAGCACCCGAAAATGGGCGGTTAACGCCTCGATCTGCGGCTGCCACATCGCCCGGGTGGTGCCCAGCGAGTTGGAGAGGACGATAACCGGCGCGCCCTCCGGCCCGTCGAGTTGATAATCAAGATTCATCACGTTGCTCCTGATAACGCGCCAGCACCTGGCGCACAAAGCGTTCAGCGCTGCCGGTCGCCGTTGCCGGGTCCAGCAGCGTGGTTAAGCGTTCACGAGAGAGATACTGACTGACCTGTGGGTCAGCCGCGAGCAGATCGACCAGCGGAGAGTGACGGTCCAGCGCCTGACGGCACAGCGCCTCGATATGATGATGCGCCTCGGCTTTGCCGATGAATTCCGCCAGCGCCAGGGTCACCGCCTCGGCCATGATCAGCCCATGGGTGATATCGAGATCGGCGCGCATTTTCTGCGGGAAGACCTGCATATCGCGCACCAGCGCTTCGCTTTGCGCCAGCGCCCCGCCCACCAGAGTAATCAGATCCGGCAGCGTCTCCCACTCCGCCTGCCAGCCGCCCAGCGCCCGCTCGTGCTGCTGGAGCTGGCTGGCGTAGAGGGTCGCCATCAGCCCCGGCGTACGCTGGGCGGCGGTCAGGATCGCCGCGCAGGCCACCGGATTGCGCTTATGCGGCATCGTCGATGAGCCGCCGCGGCCTTCCGCCACCGGCTCGCCGACCTCAGCCACTTCGGTCTGCATCAGCAGGGAGAAGTCGTTAGCGAATTTCCCCAGGGTACCGCAGACACCGGCAAACCAGGCGCCCGCCTCCAGCAGCCGATCGCGCTGGCTGTGCCACGGGGTATCCGGCAGCGACAAACCGAGGATCTGCGCCAGCGCCTGGCCAACCGCCGGCCCTTTCTCTTTTAGCGCGTCCAGAGTGCCCGCGGCGCCGCCAAACTGCAGCACCAGCAGCCGCGGACGCATCTCGCGCAGCCGCTGCTGCCAGCGCAGGAGCGCGTCGAGGGTGCCCGCCAGCTTCAGGCCAAAGGTCACCGGCAGCGCATGCTGCATCCAGGTCCGACCCGGCATAACAGTATCGCGATAACGATCCGCCTGGAGAGCCAGGGCAGCCAACAGCTGCTCAAGCAAGGTCTCAGCGGCATCCAGCGCCCCGCGCAGCTGGAGCACCAGTCCGGTGTCGATGGCGTCCTGACTGGTGGCGCCCCAGTGGACGTAACGCGCAGCCTCGGGATCCCGCGCTTTTACCTGTACCGTCAGCTGTTTCACCAGCGGGATCGCCAGGTTACCGGCCCCCACCGCCGCCTCGCCCAGCGCGGCAAAATCGATGGTCTCGTGGCGGCAGGCCGCGACAATCGGCCCGACCGCTTCCGGCGGCACCATCCCGCAGACGGCCTGCGCCTGCGCCAGCGCCGCTTCAAAATCCATCATGCCCTGCACCCGCTGCGCGTCGCTGAACCAGTCGGTCAGCGGACTGCTGCGCAGCATTGGGGTCAACAAACTCATTCTGGCTCCTTAAACACGTTCAATAATCAGGGCGATCCCCTGTCCGACGCCGATGCACATGGTGCACAGGGCGTAGCGGCCGCCGGTCCGTTTCAGCTGATAAGCCGCGGTCATCGCCAGCCGGCCGCCGGAGGCACCGAGCGGGTGGCCCAGCGCGATCGCCCCGCCGTTAGGGTTCACGTGGGCGGCATCATCCGGTAAGCCCAGATCACGGGTCACCGCCAGCGCCTGAGCGGCGAAGGCTTCATTCAGTTCGATGACATCCATCTGGGCTAATGTCAGGCCGGTCTGCGCCAGCACCTTACGCACCGCGGGCGCCGGGCCAAAGCCCATGATCCGCGGCGCAACACCCGCCGTCGCCACGCCGACCACCCGGGCCAGCGGTTGAAGATCGTGAGCCGCCAGCGCCGTCTCGCTGGCCAGCAGCAGCGCACAGGCGCCATCGTTAACGCCGGAGGCGTTACCGGCGGTGACGCTGCCGTCGGCGCGCACCACGCCGCGCAGTTTAGCCAGCGCCTCCAGCGAGGTACTGCGCGGGTGCTCATCGCGGCTAAACAGCAGTGGCTCGCCTTTACGCTGCGGCACCTGGACGGCGATCAGCTCATCGGCGAAACGCCCCGCCTCCTGCGCCGCGGCGGTACGCAGTTGACTGCGTAAGGCGAACGCGTCCTGATCGGCACGGGAAATGGCAAACTCATCGGCGACGTTTTCCGCCGTCTCCGGCATGGAATGCACGCCGTACAGGGCTTTCATCTGCGGGTTAATAAAGCGCCAGCCGATGGTGGTATCCTCCATCTGCATGCTGCGGCTAAAGGCGCTCTCTGCTTTCCCCATCACAAACGGCGCGCGGGACATGCTCTCCACGCCACCGGCGATCATCAGCTGCGTCTCGCCGCTTTTAATCGCCCGCGCCGCGACGCCGATCGCATCGAGGCTGGAACCGCACAGGCGGTTGATGGTGCTCCCGGGCACGCTCTCCGGCAGCCCGGCCAGCAGCAGCGCCATCCGCGCCACGTTGCGGTTATCTTCCCCGGCCTGGTTGGCGCAGCCAAAGATCACATCGTCAATGCGCGAGGGATCCAGTCCCGGGTTACGCTCCAGCAGGGCTTTTAATGGCAGCGCCGCGAGGTCGTCGGCGCGCATCGTCGCCAGGGTACCACCGAAACGGCCAAAGGGTGTACGTACCGCATCACAGATAAATGCCTGATTCATCATAGGTTCCTTACGCGCTTTCCGCCAGTTGTTCAAAGGTCAGCGCCACCGGAGTGATGCGCTGCAGCTCTTCAAAAGAGAGACCGTTAAAGATTTCACGTACCACCGGGCCGCGGTCGGTGATGTCGATCACCGCCAGGTCGGTATAGATCCGGCTGACGCAGCCGACGCCGGTCAGCGGGTAGCTGCACTGCGCCACCAGCTTGCACTCGCCGTCACGGGTCAGGTGGTCCATCATCACGAACACCTGGCGGGCGCCGATGGCCAGATCCATCGCCCCGCCAACGGCCGGGATCGCATCCGGCGCACCGGTGCTCCAGTTCGCGAGGTCGCCGCTGGCGGAGACCTGATAGGCCCCCAGCACGCAGATATCGAGATGGCCGCCGCGCATCATGGCGAAGGAGTCGCCGTGGTGGAAATAGCAGCCGCCCTGCAGGAGGGTGACATACTCTTTACCGGCATTGATCAGCTCGGGATCTTCTTCCCCGGGCTGCGGTTTCGGCCCCATCCCCAACAGGCCGTTTTCGCTGTGCAGGAACACTTCTTTGTCGGCGGGCAGGTAATTGGCAATGCGGGTCGGCAGGCCGATGCCGAGGTTGACGTAAGCGCCTTCGGGAATATCGCGGGCCACGCGCTGGGCCATTTCGTCACGGGTCAGTTTTTGCATCTCGGGCTCCTCAGGCGCGTTGTGCGGCAGTCAGGTTTTCCAGCGAGAAGACTCGCTGGACGAAAATGCCGGGGGTGATGATGTGTTCCGGGTCGAGGTCGCCCAGCGGCACCAGCTGCGAGACCTCGACGATGGTGGTTTTCGCCGCCGTCGCCATGATCGGGCCAAAGTTGCGCGCCGCCTTGCGATAGACCAGGTTGCCCCAGCGGTCGCCCTGATGGGCCTTAATCAGCGCGAAATCGGCTTTAATCGGATATTCCAGTACGTAATGGCGACCATCGATTTCCCGCGTCTCCTTGCCTTCCGCCAGCGGTGTGCCGTAGCCGGTGGGGGTAAACACTGCCCCCAGCCCGGCGCCAGCCGCCTGGATCCGCGCCGCGAGGTTACCCTGCGGCACCAGCTCCAGCTCCACTTTGCCGCGGCGATAGAGGTCATCGAAAATCTGGGAATCCACCTGGCGCGGGAAGGAGCAGATCATCTTGCGTACTCGCCCGGCTTTCAGCAGCGCCGCGAGACCCACTTCCCCGTTGCCGGCGTTGTTATTAATGATGGTCAGGTCGCGGGCGCCCTGGTCAATCAGGGCGTCAATCAGAAAGGTCGGCTGGCCGGCGGGACCAAAGCCGCCGATCATAATAGTCGCCCCGTCGTGGATCCCGGCGATGGCCTCGCTCAGCGTCGATACGCTTTTATCAATCATCAGGTCGCTCCAGTGATGTGCGGTAATCGCACTTTTATTCGTTGTTCGCACAAAATGTGACCCGCTTAACGATGTCGGTCAAGGGCGATAATCGAAATATGGTGCGATAATCGAACATCGGTTATCTTTAGCGAAAGAATGTGATCGATGGCAAATATGGGGAACAGAAATGGACAAGCATCCAGACGATTTACTGACCGGCGACGGCGATCCGTTTAAGGGCGATCCTAACTTTATGGCCTCCCTGGCGCGCGGCCTGGAGGTGATTCAGGCGTTCACGCCGCAGCGGCCCCTGCTGTCTATCTCGCAGATCAGCCAGAAGACCGGCATTCCGCGCGCGGCGGTGCGCCGCTGCCTGTATACCCTGAGCAAGCTGGGGTTCGTGTATGCCGAAGACGGTAAGAATTTCCAGCTGCGACCGCGGATCCTGGCGCTGGGCCACGCCTGGCTGGCCTCGACGCCGCTGGCGCGTTCGGCGCAGCCGGTGCTGCGACATCTGAGCGAAATGCTCAACGAGTCCTGCTCCATCGCCACCCTCGACGGGGACGATATTCTGTATATCGCCCGCGCCTCCAGCTCGCGGATTATGACCATCGACCTGGATATCGGCAGCCGCCTTCCGGCCTGGGCGACCTCGATGGGCCGGGTGCTGCTCAGCCATCAGCCGGAGGAGAAGCTCAACGACATGCTGGCTCGGGTGACCATGATCCGCTACACCCCGCAGACGGTGGATTCGGTGGCGAAGCTGCGCACAGAACTGAAACGGGTGCATCAGCAGGGGTATGCCCTCAACGACCAGGAGCTGGAGATGGGCCTGCGCTCCCTCGCGGTACCGCTGTTTAACGCTCAGGGGCAGGTCCAGGCGGCGCTGAACGTTGGGGTGCATGCGGGCCAGATGTCGGCCCGCGAGATGATCGATCGCGTGCTGCCGGAGCTGCAAAAAGCCGCCCGCGAGCTGACGCTGCTTCTGCGCTAACGACTGCGCTTGGCGTGCTGCTCCCAGGTCTCCTGCTTCGCCTCGGCCGATTTACGCAGCGCGACATAGCAGGCGCCGCTGCCGCCATGATGTGGAAGCGCGGCGCAGAAGGCCTGCACCTCCGGCAGCTCTTCCAGCCAGCGCGCCAGATAGCTGCGGATAATATTGGCGTGGGACTGGTCGTCGCGGCCTTTGCCGTGAACGATCAGCACATTACGTAACCCCTCTTTCTGCGCCTGCACCATAAAGGCGAAGAGCATCTGTCGGCACTGTTCCACCGGCTGGCGCAGCAGGGAGAGGCTCGCCTGCTGGCTGTATTTCCCCCGCCGCAGCTTATCCAGCACGCCGCTCTGCAGCCCTTCACGCTTAAACTCCAGCGGCGTGGCGAGCGGCACGATATCGAGATAGCCGGTGGTGAGAAAATTATCCAGTTGCAGGGTATCGACGCGCTGCGGGGCCCGGCTGTTGCGCCCGGGATGCCAGTGCACGTCATTTTTACGTTTCAGAGGCTGGACATCTTCCATGGCGTCAAGAAACAGGGATTTGTCATCAAGGTTCATGGGCTCTCCTCCAGCGGCTGTCGCCAGCTACTATAGCCGCCCGGCGCTCCCCCCTCAACGCGTTTAGCCGCGTTCGCTGGCAAAGTGAGCGCGACGGGCGATTAAGGAAACAATTGTCGGCTTTGGCGGCGAAACAGCGTGATTAACGACGCCGTTAATGGCGTCTGCCGGGTATCGCGCCGCTGGATCAGATAATAGGTGGCCGTCGGCAAGACGTCGCGGACAGAGATCATCACCAGCTTGTCCGCCATCAGCGGATCGTTGCCGAGCTCCACCGGCAGGATGCTGAGAAAATCACTTTTCACCACCAGGCTAATGCACGACGAGAAGGTTTCGCAAACAATATCTACCTTAGGCGCTAACCCGGCCTGATTAAGCCGGTCCTGCAGCTGTTTAAAGTAGCTGCCGCGCGGCGTCGGCATGGTCCAGTGGTGATCCATCAACTCCCCCAGCGAGGTGGCCTGCGCCGCCGGATGTCCCGCGCGGGCAAACACCGCGAACGGTTTCTCAAACAGTTTCTCAAAGCTGAACTCATGGTCGTACGGCCCGGGGTAATAGGTATTGATGGTGAAATCCAGCTCTCCCTGGCGCAGCTCATTGATCATCGCCAGCAGCTGGCCCTCCATGATCCGCACCTTTACCTGCGGATGCTGCTGATGAAAGCGACAGATCACCGACGGCATCAGCGACCGGGCGACGCTGGCGCCAAGGCCAATATTAATTTGCCCGGCCTGCTCGCCCTGACGCTGCAGCAGTTCGTCCTGCGCCGCCCGCAGCTCCTCAAGGATCAAGCTCGCATGTTGGTAAAAGCTTTCGCCGTTTTCGGTCAGCGCCACCCCCTGACTGCGGCGCACGAACAGCTGGGCGGAAAGCCCCTCCTCCAGCTCTTTAATCGCTTTGGTCAGGGCCGGCTGCGAGACCGCCAGCGCCCGGCTGGCACCGCGAATACTCCCTTCCCGGGCCACTTCGACGAAGGCGCGGATATGATGAAATTTAATCTGAAATGCCATGCTTTCGGTGATAACCATTGTTTATCAGACAGAAGAAATTCACATCTACTGTAATCCATCAGGCTGTGGCAGGTTAAGTGGGATACGGCCTGTAAAACGCAAGTGATAAACAAAAGCTATCACATCGTGAACACCGTCACATTTTTTACTTATGACAGGATGAGCTATGCCGCAACTTGATGAATACCTCCACCAGCTGGTGCCGGCCATGATCCAATGGCGCCGTGATTTTCACCTGCACGCGGAATCCGGCTGGCTGGAATTCCGCACTGCCAGCAAGGTGGCGGAGATCCTCGACGGGCTCGGCTATCAGCTGGCGCTGGGGCGCGATGTCATCGATGCCGATAGCCGGATGGGGCTGCCGGACGAGGATACCCTGGCCCAGGCTTTCGAGCGCGCCCGCGAACAGGGCGCGCCGGAACGCTGGCTGCCGGCGTTTGAAGGCGGTTTCGCCGGCGTGGTCGCCACGCTCGACACCGGGCGGCCCGGCCCAACCCTGGCCTTCCGCGTCGATATGGATGCCCTTGACCTCAATGAACAGCACGACGACAGCCACCGCCCTCATCGCGACCATTTCGCCTCCTGCAACGCCGGCATGATGCACGCCTGCGGCCATGATGGCCATACCGCCATCGGGCTGGGCCTGGCGCATGTCCTGAAGCAGTATGCCGCGCAACTCAACGGGGTGATCAAACTGATTTTCCAGCCCGCTGAAGAGGGCACCCGCGGCGCCCGGGCGATGGTGGCCGCCGGCGTGGTGGATGACGTGGATTATTTCACGGCGATCCATATCGGGACCGGTGTGCCGGCAGGTACCGTCGTCTGCGGCGGCGACAACTTTATGGCCACCACTAAATTCGACGTGCAGTTCAGCGGCGTGGCCGCCCACGCCGGCGGCAAGCCGGAGGAGGGGCGCAACGCGCTGCTGGCCGCCGCCCAGGCCGCTCTTGGCCTGCACGCCATCCCGCCGCACAGCGCCGGCGCCTCGCGGGTCAACGTCGGGGTGATGCAGGCGGGCACCGGGCGCAACGTGGTGCCCTCTTCCGCGCTGTTAAAAGTGGAAACCCGCGGTGAAAGCGAAGCCATTAACCAGTACGTGTTCGAGCGGGCGCAGCACGTCATCGCCGGGGCGGCGGCGATGTACGAAGCCCGCTACGAACTACGCATGATGGGCGCGGCGACCGCCAGCGCGCCGTCGCCGGCGTGGGTGGACTATCTGCGCGAACAGGCCGCCCGGGTGCCCGGCGTGCAACAGGCGGTGGATCGTATCGCCGCCCCGGCGGGCTCGGAAGACGCCACCCTGATGATGGCCCGGGTCCAGGCGCGCGGCGGCCTCGCCTCGTACATGATTTTCGGCACCGAACTGAGCGCCGGTCACCACAACGAGAAGTTTGACTTCGACGAGAGCGTCATGGCGCTAGCGGTAGAAACTCTGGCGCGTATCGCGCTTAACTTTCCCTGGCAGCGGGGGGTGTAATGGAAGCCATTTTTCAGTTTGTGGACGAGATGATTGAGACGCGACGCGAGGCGTACTGCGCCATCGCCGATGACATCTGGGATCACCCGGAGACCCGCTTTGAGGAGTACTGGTCCGCCCAACGCCTGGCGGATGCGCTGGAGGCAGAAGGTTTCCAGCTCACTCGCGATGCGGGTGGGATCCCGAATGCCTTTATCGCCAGCGTCGGCGAAGGCCAACCGGTCATTGCCCTGCTCGGCGAATTTGACGCCCTGGCGGGCCTCAGCCAGCAGGCCCACTGCGCGGAACCGACACCCTCGACACCGGGAGCCAACGGCCACGGCTGCGGGCACAATCTGCTCGGTACGGCGGCATTCGCCGCGGCGGTCGCCGCCAAAGCCTGGCTGCAACAGCATGGCGGCGCGGGCACGCTGCGCTTCTATGGTTGTCCCGGCGAGGAAGGCGGATCGGGAAAAACCTTTATGGTGCGCGAAGGGTTGTTTGATGATGTCGATGCGGCGCTGACCTGGCATCCGGAAGCCTGGGCCGGGATGTTCAGCACCCGCACCCTCGCCAATATTCAGGCGGCATGGCGTTTTACCGGCACCGCCGCCCACGCTGCGAATTCGCCGCACCTGGGCCGGAGCGCGCTGGATGCCGTCACTCTGATGACCACCGGCAGCAACTTCCTCAATGAACATATCATCGAGAAGGCGCGGGTCCATTATGCCATTACCGATACCGGCGGTGTCTCGCCCAACGTGGTGCAGGCTCAGGCGGAAGTGCTGTATCTGATCCGTGCGCCGGAGATGGCCGACGCGGAGCAGATCTTCGCCCGCATCGAGAAGATTGCTCAGGGGGCCGCGCTGATGACCGAGACTCAGGTCAGCTGCCGCTTTGAAAAAGCCTGCTCCAGCTATCTCCCCAACCGCACGCTTGAGGCGGCGATGTATCAGGCGGTCTGTCATTACGGTACCCCCGCCTGGAGCGACAAGGAGCGCGCTTTTGCCGCGGCGATACGCGCCACCCTCAGCGCCAACGATATTAACAACAGCCTGAACAATATTGCCGGCACCAGTGGGGAGGAAGGCAAAACGTTCGCTCGTCGCCACCGCGACACGCTGCTGATTGATGAGGTGGCGCCCTGGGCGGCCACGGATAACGTCCTCGCCGGCTCCACTGACGTCGGCGATGTCAGCTGGAAAGCGCCGGTGGCTCAGTGCTTCAGCCCGTGCTTCGCGGTGGGAACCCCGCTGCACAGCTGGCAGCTGGTGAGCCAGGGCAGAACCTCCATTGCCCATAAAGGGATGTTGCTGGCGGGGAAAGTGCTCGCGGCGACCGCGATCCGTTTATTCAGCGACAGCGCCCTGCTGGCGGCCAGCCAACAAGAACTCAGGCAGGTACTGGCCGAACGCCCCTATCGTTGCCCGATCCCGGCGGAGGTGAGTCCGTCCGTTTTACGATAACCACTTAAGACAGGCTACTCCTGGCCAACGCTGACCGGCATCGCGGCACGCACCGACCATAATAACCGCCGGCAGTACGGGAGCAGGCCTGCCCAACACAACAACGACAACAGAGGAACGCCCATGAGTATGTCATCCATACCGTCGTCTTCCCCCGGCGGAAAGCGCTATGGCTGGGTAGAGAAGATCGGTAACAAAGTCCCGCACCCGTTTTTGCTGTTTATCTATCTTATCGTGGCGCTGATCGCGGCCACGGCGATACTTTCCGCCTTCAACGTCGGGGTGCAGAACCCTACGGATGGTTCACGGGTGGTGGTCAAAAATCTGCTCAGCGTGGAAGGGTTGCACTGGTTTTTGCCCAACGTCATTAAAAACTTCAGCGGTTTCGCGCCGCTGGGGGCGATCCTCGCCCTGGTGCTGGGCGCCGGCTTCGCCGAGCGGGTGGGCCTGTTACCCGCGCTGATGGTGAAGATGGCCTCTCACGTCAGCGCCCGATATGCCAGCTATATGGTGCTGTTTATCGCCTTCTTCAGCCATATCTCTTCTGACGCGGCGCTGGTAATTATGCCGCCGCTGGGCGCGCTGATGTTCCTCGCCGTCGGTCGGCATCCTGTCGCCGGCCTGTTGGCGGCGATTGCCGGTGTGGGCTGCGGCTTTACCGCCAATTTACTGATCGTCACCACCGACGTACTGCTCTCGGGGATCAGCACCGAGGCGGCAAAATCCATCGATGCCTCTTTGCACGTCAGCGTGATCGACAACTGGTACTTTATGGCGACCTCGGTGATCGTTCTGACGCTCGTCGGCGGACTGATCACCGATAAGCTGGTGGAGCCGCGGCTGGGCCAGTGGCAAGGCAGTCGTGATGAAAAGCTGCAGACGCTGACGCCCGAGGAGCGTTTCGGCCTGCGCATCGCCGGCGTGGCAACGCTGGTATTCGTGGCGGTCGTCGCCCTGATGGTGGTCCCCGAGAACGGTATTCTTCGCGACCCGGTTCAACATACGGTCATGCCCTCGCCGTTTATCAAAGGCATCGTGCCGCTGATTATCTTTTTCTTCTTTGTCGTGTCGCTGGCATACGGCATCGCCACCGGCAAAATTCGCCGCCAGGCCGACCTGCCGCAGCTGATGATTGAGCCGATGAAAGAGATGGCCGGGTTTATCGTGATGGTCTTCCCGCTGGCGCAGTTCGTGGCGATGTTCAACTGGAGCAACATGGGCAAGTTTATGGCCGTCGGTCTGACGGACCTGCTGGAGAGCGCCGGGATGAACGGCGTCCCGGCGTTTGTCGGGCTCGCGCTGCTGTCGGCTTTTCTGTGTATGTTTATCGCCAGCGGCTCGGCCATCTGGTCGATTCTGGCGCCGATCTTCGTGCCGATGTTTATGCTGCTGGGCTTTCACCCGGCCTTTGCGCAGATCCTGTTTCGCATCGCCGATTCATCGGTGCTGCCGCTGGCGCCGGTGTCGCCGTTTGTGCCGCTGTTTCTCGGCTTCCTACAGCGCTACCGACCGGATGCCCGCCTCGGCACCTACTACTCGCTGGTGCTCCCTTACCCGCTGATTTTTCTCGCCGTCTGGCTGCTGTTGCTGGTGGGATGGTATCTGGTGGGACTGCCGATCGGCCCGGGCATCTATCCGCGTCTTCCTTAACCTGCTGGCAGGCCAGGGATGGCCGTATAGCCTTAACGCGACACCTTCGTTTTCACTTTGCTGGCCGCATGATCCACACTGGCTAATTTATAGAAAAGCGCTTTGTACACCCTTTCAAACACCAGGGTCAGACCGTGGATCGCTAAGCCGCTGATGATCAATACCAGTACGCCAGTCAGTATATATTGCATAGCCCCACCTCTGAGTGATTAACAGCGCCGCGCTGAGGCGTCGGCACCCTACCAGGCGCGTGAAGCACCGGTATCGTCAGTTAAAAAGTAGCAAAAACCATGCCCGATAACCCGCCAGGATCGATCCAAAAATAAATCATCGTGGCTTAGGCAGAGCGCCAGCCCGTGATGCGGCTTTATCTTTTGGGAGTATAGTTGACTGTCGTCAGCGCGTGGTATCGTGTGCCCCTCATGTACGATGGTGGATGACAGAAACGATGTTGACCTTGCTGCAGGATAAAATGGATACCCCGCTGGGGCCGCTGTGGGTACTTTGCGACGAACAGTTTAATTTGCGCGCCGTCGAGTGGGACGAGCACCGCGATCGGATGGAAACCCTGCTCGACGTTCACTATCGACGGGAAGGCTATCAGCGCGTCGACTGCCGCAACCCAGGCGGCCTCAGCAGTAAGCTGAACGACTATTTCGCCGGCGATCTGGCGATTATCGATACCCTGGCTACCGCCACCGCCGGCACCCCGTTCCAGCGCCAGGTCTGGCAGGCGTTACGCGATATCCCCTGCGGCCAGGTGATGCACTATGGCCAACTGGCCGAGGCGCTCGGACGCCCCGGCGCCGCGCGCGCGGTGGGCGCCGCCAATGGCGCCAATCCGGTGAGTATCGTGGTGCCCTGCCATCGGGTCATCGGGCGTAACGGCACCCTGACCGGCTATGCCGGGGGCGTGCAGCGAAAAGAGTGGTTATTGCGCCATGAAGGGTATCTTTTACTTTGACTGAAAATGCCTTTTCTGGAATCTTCAGGTAATTTTACAATCAAACATAGCGAAATAATCTATTGCTTATCAATCAGATATACAGCCATTTTGATTTACCCTGCTGATATTACGTGTTTCCGGGTCTGAAGACTTACCTGCTGATCAAAAAGATGTTAAAATTGACCAATATCAATTAAGGCCTGAGCAGACATATGATCCCTGAGAAGCGAATTATTCGACGCATTCAGTCTGGCGGTTGTGCTATCCATTGTCAGGATTGCAGTATCAGCCAGCTCTGCATCCCCTTTACTCTGAACGAGCATGAGCTTGATCAGCTGGATAATATTATCGAGCGGAAAAAGCCAATCCAGAAAGGTCAAACCTTGTTCAAAGCCGGTGATGAGCTGAAGTCGTTGTACGCTATTCGCTCCGGGACCATCAAAAGCTACACCATCACTGAGCAAGGTGATGAGCAGATCACCGGCTTCCATCTGGCGGGCGATCTGGTGGGCTTCGACGCCATCGGCACCGGTCTGCACCCGAGCTTTGCGCAGGCGCTGGAAACCTCGATGGTCTGCGAAATCCCCTTTGAAACCCTTGACGATCTTTCCGGAAAAATGCCGAATCTGCGTCAGCAGATGATGCGCCTGATGAGCGGTGAGATTAAAGGCGACCAGGATATGATCCTGCTGCTTTCCAAAAAGAATGCCGAAGAGCGTCTGGCGGCGTTTATCTACAACCTCTCTCGTCGTTTCGCCCAGCGCGGTTTCTCACCGCGTGAGTTCCGCCTGACCATGACCCGCGGCGACATTGGCAACTATCTCGGCCTCACTGTCGAAACCATCAGCCGTCTGCTGGGGCGTTTCCAGAAAAGCGGCATGCTGGCGGTGAAAGGCAAATACATCACCATTGAAAACAGCGATCTGCTGGCCCAGCTGGCCGGTCAGGCGCGCAACGTCGCTTAATCTCTGCGCACCACCTGGTCACGATCGGCAATTTTTTAAGATTTGTTGATCTGACCAGGCTCCTCCCCTGTTTCAATTCATCCATATAGGTTATCTTTTTAGTAACTGACGGTAGCTGCAGTTGTAAGGAGACCCTGTATGGCGAAGTATCAGAGCATGCTGGTAGTAATCGATCCTAACCAGGACGACCAGCCGGCACTTAGGCGCGCGGTGTACTTGCACCAACGGATTGGTGGACGCATCAAAGCCTTTTTGCCGATCTATGATTTTTCTTATGAAATGACCACCCTGCTGTCGCCGGACGAACGCACGGCGATGCGTCAGGGCGTTATTGCCCAACGTACAGCCTGGATACGCGAGCAGGCGAAATTCTATATTGAATCGGGTGTGCCGATCGACGTAAAAGTGGTGTGGCACAACCGCCCCTTCGAAGCCATTATTCAGGAAGTTATTAGCGAGAAACACGACCTGCTGTTGAAGATGGCCCACCAGCACGACAAACTGGAGGCAGTGATCTTCACCCCCACCGACTGGCATCTGTTGCGTAAGTGCCCCTGCCCGGTGTGGATGGTAAAAGACCAACCGTGGCCGGAAGGTGGCAAAGCGCTGGTCGCGGTCAATCTCGCCAGCGAAGAGAATTATCACAACACCCTGAACGAAAAGCTGGTTCGGGAAACGCTGTCGCTGGCGCAAGAAGTCAACCATACCGAAGTACATCTCATCGGCGCCTACCCGGTGACCCCCATCAATATCGCGATTGAGCTTCCGGATTTTGATCCCAGCGTCTACAACGACGCCATTCGCGGTCAGCACCTGCTGGCGATGAAAGCGCTGCGGCAGAAGTTTGGCATCGATGAGAAATTCACCCACGTGGAAAAAGGCCTGCCTGAGGAGGTGATCCCGGATCTCGCCGAGCATCTGCAGGCGGGGATCGTGGTGCTGGGAACGGTCGGACGTACCGGCCTGTCAGCGGCGTTCCTCGGCAATACCGCGGAACAGGTGGTCGATCATCTGCGCTGTGACCTGCTGGTACTCAAACCGGAGGCCTATCAGACGCCGGTGGAACTGGACGACGACGACGACGATTAACCCTCTTCTCGTACCGCTCATCTTCCCCCGCCTCGCGGGGGATTTTTTTTTTGCTTGCTGCCAGTCAGGCACAAAAAAAGGGCCGCTGGCGGCCCCTGTCACTGTCCAGCGAGAATGGCTTAGTGGATACCCAGACGCCAGGCCAGATCGATCTCTTCTTTCAGCTCCAGCGATGAGAGCGCCATCAGGTCAGCAAACTCCAGCTCCAGCAGTTTCAGCTTTTTCAGATACTGCGCTGGGGTCATGACGGTAGTGTCGCGGCGTAAGAATTCGATGGCCATCTGCGTTGGGGTTAACTCGGTATCCATAATATCCTCTGTCTGATGTAATAACCGGGACATTATATCATCTCTCACCGCTTATTTTATGAACAATTCCAGGCATCTCTCCGCATATAAAAAAGCCGTCTCACAGGAGACGGCTTATAAACAAACGTTGTAAAACAAGCGTGCTACATTACAGCGCTTTCAGGATCGCATCGACGCTGGCTTTCGCATCCCCAAACAGCATATGGGTGTTCTCTTTGAAGAACAGCGGGTTCTGTACGCCGGCGTAGCCAGTGTTCATCGAACGCTTAAAGACCACCACGTTCTGCGCTTTCCAGACTTCCAACACTGGCATACCCGCGATAGGGCTCTTCGGGTCGTCCTGCGCCGCCGGGTTGACGGTGTCGTTGGCGCCAATCACCAGCACGGTGTCGGTATCGCTGAAATCATCGTTGATCTCATCCATCTCCAGCACGATGTCGTAAGGCACTTTGGCTTCCGCCAGCAGCACGTTCATATGCCCCGGCAGACGCCCGGCCACCGGGTGAATACCAAAGCGTACTTTGATACCCCGCGCCCGCAGCTTCTCGGTAATTTCTGCCACCGGATACTGCGCCTGGGCCACCGCCATACCGTAGCCAGGGGTGATGATCACCGACTGCGAGTTTTTCAGCATCTCCGCTGTCTCTTCCGCGCTAATCTCGCGATGTTCGCCCACTTCTTCATCGCCGCCGCTGGAAGACCCATCGGTGCCGAAGCCGCCAGCAATCACGCTGATAAAGGAGCGGTTCATCGCCTTACACATAATGTAAGAGAGGATGGCACCGGAAGAACCCACCAGCGCGCCGGTGACGATCAGCAGGTCATTGCTCAGCATAAAGCCCGCTGCCGCTGCCGCCCAGCCCGAGTAGGAGTTGAGCATGGAAACCACCACCGGCATATCCGCGCCGCCGATAGAAGCCACCAGGTGCCAGCCGAAGGCCAGCGCGATCGCGGTCATCACCAGCAGGCACAGGACCTGGGTACCAGTGCTGTCGGCGCGAACAAAAATCACCATCAGCACGAAGGAGACCACCAGCGCCGCCAGGTTCAGCTTATGGCGATTGGGCAGCATCAGCGGCTT
This sequence comes from Klebsiella sp. HMSC16C06, assembly GCF_001808325.1. Classification (NCBI taxonomy): domain Bacteria; kingdom Pseudomonadati; phylum Pseudomonadota; class Gammaproteobacteria; order Enterobacterales; family Enterobacteriaceae; genus Klebsiella; species Klebsiella sp. HMSC16C06. The sequence continues at coordinate 396,266 of NZ_KV793012.1, read as the reverse complement.
CGAGGAAATTTTGCCGCGCAGTTTACCAAACGCCACCACCGAACCGGTGAAGGTGACTGCACCGATGAAGATGCCGAGGAACACTTCGGTCAAATGGATATTGACCAGAATCTGCTCCATCCCGGTTTCATGCTGCAGGTAGCTGTTAAAACCCACCAGCACCGCCGCCAGGCCCACGAAGCTGTGCAGGATAGCCACCAGCTCCGGCATCTCGGTCATCTCGACCTTTTTCGCCAGACGAATACCGATCGCCCCACCGATCACCATCGCGAGGATGATCCAACCGACGTTGCCGGCGTCCGGCCCCAGAATCGTGGCGATCAGGGCGATAGCCATCCCGGCGATGCCGAAATAGTTGCCCTGCTGCGACGTTTCGTGTTTCGACAGACCCGCCAGGCTGAAAATAAACAGGATTGCGGCAACAATGTATGCAGCTGTAACTAATCCACCAGACATGTGCTACCCCTTATCCTTTGCGAAACATTTTCAGCATGCGCTGAGTCACGGTAAAACCACCGAAAATATTAATGCTGGCGATCAGTACCGCGATAAAGCTCAGGAAGCTGACCCAGCCCCCGTGGCCTATCTGCAACAACGCACCAACAACGATAATGCCCGAAATCGCGTTCGTCACCGACATCAGCGGCGTATGCAGCGCATGGGAGACGTTCCATACCACGTAGTAACCTACTACGCAGGCCAGCGCGAAGACGGTGAAATGGCCAAGAAACTCTTTTGGCGCGACGTTCGCCAGCCAGCCGAAGAGGATAATCGCCAGCGCTATCAGGGCATATTTACGCCATGGGGACACCGGTTTTGCCGCTTCTTTCGGCGCTTCCACTTTTTTCGCTGCAGCCTGCGGCTGAACGGAGACCTGAATCGGCGGCGCCGGCCAGGTGATTTCGCCTTCGCGCACTACGGTCACGCCGCGCACCACCACGTCATCGAAATCGATAACAATGTTGCCATCTTTCTCTTTGCACAGCAGCTTCAGCAGGTTAACCAGGTTGGTACCGTAGAGCTGGGAAGACTGGGTCGGCAGACGGCCCGGCAGATCGGTGTAACCAATAATTTTCACGCCGTTGGCGGTGGTGACCACTTCGCCGGGCACGGTGTACTCACAGTTGCCGCCATTTTGCGAGGCGAGGTCGACCACCACGCTGCCCGACTTCATGGAGTCGACCATCTCGCGGGTGATCAGTTTCGGTGCCGGTTTACCCGGAATTAACGCCGTGGTGACGATGATATCGACATCTTTCGCCTGGGCGGCGAACAGCGCCATTTCGGCCTTAATAAAGGCCTCAGACATCACCTTGGCGTAGCCGTCGCCGCTGCCGGCTTCCTCTTTAAAGTCCAGCTCGAGGAACTCGGCGCCCATACTCTGCACCTGCTCCTTCACTTCCGGACGGGTATCGAAGGCGCGGACGATAGCGCCCAGGCTGTTGGCGGCGCCAATCGCAGCCAGACCGGCCACCCCGGCGCCGATGACCATCACCTTCGCGGGCGGAACTTTGCCTGCCGCCGTAATCTGTCCGGTAAAGAAACGGCCGAATTCATGGGCCGCTTCCACGATTGCACGGTAGCCGGCAATGTTTGCCATTGAACTGAGCGCATCCAGCGACTGGGCGCGAGAAATACGCGGCACCGAATCCATCGCCATCACGTTGATATTACGGGCCGCCAGTTTTTCCATCAGCTGCGGGTTTTGCGCAGGCCAGATAAAACTTATCAGCGTGGTTCCCGGATTCAGCAGTGCAATTTCATCGTCATTTGGAGCATTGACCTTGAGGATGACGTCAGACTGCCAGACCTCGTTGCCCGCGACGATCTCAGCCCCTGCCTGGGTAAAGGCGGCATCGTCAAAGCTGGCCAGTTTCCCGGCCCCGCTTTCTACCGCGACGCTAAAGCCGAGTTTAAGCAATTGCTCAACGGTCTTCGGCGTGGCGGCGGCCCGGGTCTCCTGGGCTAGCCTCTCTTGTGGTACACCAATACGCATAGTTTTCCCTTCCATCGGTTTTTGATGATGGTTTACTTTTCTGACCAACAACGACAAGACGGCGAAATCTTCCTCGCCATCTTCCGCTGTCTGCAAAATGAAACAGTAACAAACTTTTTATAACCTACTGAAAATAGCGATTGTGATCTACAGCGATAAAACAGAAATTTTGATTTTATTGCTTATTGTCAGCACAGATGGTTCCGGGCAGCAATATTTACCTGAATTTCTCACTCAGGCCTGATAATCCGCTTATCCAGCGTGATAAAACGCCATTTATCGCCATTGAGATCATTGTATTAACATTACGTTAACTAATAAAAGTGGTATCGATTATCGTTTTTGCTGGTCAAGCGGCTGTTTTTTCAACATATCGAAAAATGTTATCTTTCCGTAGTATACGATTCGGGCGGCAAGCAAAAAATGACGCAGACAGTCACAACGATTAAATGCAATAATCAAACGTTTTCAGTCAACAACAACACCAGTATATGGTTTGCGCAAGGCAAAGGATTATTTTTATGAAGCTTAAAAACACCCTCCTGGCGTCTGCTCTCCTGACAACCGCCACGTTGTCTGCCCATGCAGCGACCGAGTTGACCCCGGAGCAGGCGGCTGCGCTGAAGCCCTACGATCGCGTTGTCGTCACCGGCCGGTTTAATGCCATTGGCGACGCGGTACAGGCGGTATCGCGTAAAGCCGACAAAGACGGCGCGGCCTCATTCTATGTTGTCGACACGTCGGACTACGGCAATGGCGGCAACTGGCGCGTCACGGCTGACCTCTATAAAGACAACGCGCCGCAAGCGGATGCGCCGAAAAATCGCATCATCAATGGCGTGGTAGAACTGCCGAAAGATCAGGCCGTGACGCTGATGCCTTACGACACTGTCACCGTTCAGGGCTTCTATCGCAGCCAGCCGGAAGTCAATGATGCCATCACCAAAGCGGCAAAAGCGAAAGGCGCCTATGCGTTCTTTATCGTGCGCCAGGTGGATGCCAACCAGGGCGGCAACCAGCGCATTACCGCTTATATCTATAAAAAAGATGCTGAAAAACGCGTGCTGCAGAGCCCGGACGCCATCCCGGCAGACTCTGACGCCGGTCGCGCGGCGCTGGCCAAAGGCGGTGAAGCCGCGAAAAACGTGGAAATCCCGGGCGTCGCCACCACCGCGGCTGTGGGCTCAGGCACTGGCGTCGGTCGTTTCTTCGAGACCCAGTCTTCCAAAGGCGGGCGTTACACTGTCACGCTGCCGGACGGCACCAAAGTGGAAGAAGTGAACAAAGTGACCGCGGCGCAAATGGTGCCGTTCGATAATATCCAGTTCACCGGCAACTACGGCAACATGACGGAAATCTCCTATCAGACGGCGAAACGCGCGGCGAAGAAAGGGGCGAAGTACTACCACATCACCCGTCAGTGGCAGGAACGCGGCGGCAACATCACCATCAGCGCTGATTTGTACAAATAATCACTGCTGACTGGCTAAAAAGGCGGCGCAATGCCGCCTTTTCATTTTTTTTCATCCCCCGCCATTGCATGGCTCCCGGACACTCCGTAAAATCCCGCGCCTTAGCGCAATCCTCCATTTTTATGCGATTTCGCAAAATAAATATTCTGGAACAGCCATTTTCACCTCGGGAATGCAATGGAAAAGAAACTGGGCCTGAGCGCCCTGACCGCCCTGGTCCTTAGCTCAATGCTCGGCGCTGGCGTATTCAGTTTGCCGCAAAATATGGCTGCCGTAGCCAGCCCCTCCGCTTTGCTTATCGGCTGGGCCATCACCGGCGTCGGGATCCTGTTCCTCGCCTTCGCCATGCTGCTGTTAACCCGCATTCGCCCCGACCTCGACGGCGGGATCTTCACCTACGCCCGCGAAGGGTTCGGTGAGCTGATTGGCTTCTGTTCCGCCTGGGGATACTGGCTCTGCGCGGTGATCGCCAACGTCTCCTATCTGGTCATCGTCTTTTCGGCGCTCAGTTTCTTCACCGATACCCCTGAGCTGCGCCTGTTTGGCGATGGCAACACCTGGCAGTCTATCGCTGGCGCTTCGGTTTTGCTGTGGGTTGTCCATTTTCTGGTCCTGCGCGGCGTGCAGACGGCGGCGGGGATTAACCTGGTGGCCACCCTCGCCAAACTCCTGCCGCTGGGCGCGTTTATCGCGCTCGCCGCCCTGGCCTTCCAGCTGGATACGTTCCGCCTCGATTTCCGCGGACTGGCGCTGGGAATCCCCGTGTGGGAGCAGGTTAAAAACACCATGCTGATCACCCTGTGGGTGTTTATTGGCGTGGAAGGTGCCGTCGTGGTTTCTGCCCGCGCCCGACACAAGCGCGATGTCGGTCGCGCAACGCTGCTGGCGGTGCTCTCCGCCCTCACGGTCTATCTGCTGGTCACCCTGCTGTCGCTGGGCGTGGTGCCGCGCAGCGAACTGGCCGGTATGCGTAACCCGTCGATGGCGGGACTGATGGTCAACATGATGGGTTCGTGGGGAGAAATCGTGATTGCGGCGGGCCTGATCGTGTCGGTGTGTGGCGCCTACCTGAGCTGGACGATTATGGCTGCGGAAGTGCCTTTCCTGGCCGCCACGCATAAAGCCTTCCCGCGCCTGTTTGCCCGCCAGAACAGCAACAATGCCCCGTCCGCCTCGCTGTGGCTGACCAATATCAGCGTTCAGGTATCGCTGGTGCTGATCTGGTTGACCGGGTCGGACTACGGCACCCTGCTGACCATCGCCTCAGAGATGATCCTCGTTCCCTATCTGCTGGTCGGCGCCTTTCTGCTGAAAATCGCCACTCGCCCGCTGCACAAAGCGGTGGGTATCGGCGCCTGCATTTATGGCTTATGGTTATTATACGCGTCGGGACCTGTGCATTTGCTGTTGTCGGTGGTACTTTACGCTCCGGGTCTTCTGGTCTTTTTGTACGCTCGACGTACGCACCAGCACGATCGTTCGCTCAAACGCCGCGAATTGGCGCTAATTGGTTTATTGCTGGTTGCCGCTGTGCCGGCAACGTGGATGCTGGTGGGGTAAGCGCTCGCCCTGCCGCAGAACGCATAGGAGATACCCATGGCTGAACAACAGCCCCGCCCGGTTCTGATCACAGGAGGAGGCCGCCGCATCGGTCTCGCGCTGGCACACCATTTTCTGCTGCAACACCAGCCGGTCATCGTCAGCTATCGCACGCCCTATCCGGCGATCGATGGCCTGCGCGACGCGGGCGCCCTCTGTCTGCAGGCCGATTTCAGCAGCGATGACGGCATACTGACCTTCGCCGAAGCGGTCAAATCGCACACCAGCGGCCTGCGCGCCATCATCCACAACGCCAGCGACTGGATGGCGGAGAAGCCGGGGGTAGCGCTGAGCACAGTGATCAACCGCATGATGCAGATCCACGTCCATGCCCCCTATCTGCTCAACCACGCGCTGGAGGATCTGCTGCGCGGCCACGGCCATGCCGCCAGTGATATTATCCATATTACCGATTACGTCGTGGAGCGCGGCAGCGATAAACATATCGCCTACGCCGCCAGCAAAGCCGCGCTGGACAATATGACCCGCTCCTTCGCCCGCAAGCTGGCGCCGGAGATCAAGGTCAACGCCATCGCCCCGTCGCTGATTATGTTTAATGAGGGTGACGACGAAGCCTATCGTCAGCAGGCGCTGGATAAATCGCTGATGAAAATCGCCCCAGGCGAAAAAGAGATTAGCGACCTTATCGACTATCTGTTTACCAGCCGCTACGTCACCGGCCGGTCCTTCGCCGTCGACGGCGGCCGCCCGCTGCGCTAGTGGAAGTGGTTCCAGCCCAGGATTAACAGCCAGGCGCATAGCCCCCAGCATCCCACCGCGCCTGCCAGCGCCAACGGCAGGCGCATGATCCCGGTGAAGTACCACAGCGATACCAAATAGACAAAATAGGGAATAATCGACCACATGCCGAACACGATGGTGGCGCGCAGGGCTTCAATACCGCGCTCGCTGGCGACGATATAGTGGGCGATGAGCGCAAAGGTAGGAAACAGCGGGATCAGCCCGGCGAGAGCGTAATTTTTCGTTTTTGCCAGCACGCCAATCAGCACCACCACCAGCGCACCCAGCAGCCCTTTGATTAACAGCCCCATGTCCTTATGCCTTAACAATGAATCAACAAGTTAGCGCAGCATAGCGGAAATAGCGCTGTTTATAAAAGAGTAATGGCGGGTAAAATAGACGCAGTGTATGTTACTTCTTTTACTGATGTGCAATAGACATGAATAAAATCGTTTTTGTTGAGGATGACCCTGAGGTTGGGGCGCTGATCGCCGCCTATCTCGGCAAGCATGATATGGAGGTGGTGGTCGAGCCTCGCGGCGACCGCGCAGAGGACGTGATCGCGCGGGAGAAACCGGACCTCGTGCTGCTGGACATTATGCTGCCCGGCAAAGACGGGATGACGCTCTGCCGCGATCTGCGCGGGCAATGGCAAGGGCCCATTGTCCTGCTGACCTCACTCGACAGCGACATGAACCATATCCTCTCCCTGGAGATGGGCGCCAGCGATTATATCCTGAAAACCACACCGCCAGCGGTGCTTCTCGCGCGACTGCGTCTGCATTTACGCCAGCATATCGCTCCGGCGGGCGCCGGCGCCGGTACCCCGGCAACGCTCACGCCGCACAAAACCATCTCCTTTGGTTCGCTGACCATTGACCCGGTCAACCGCCAGGTGCTGCTTGGCGGAGAAAACGTCGCATTGTCGACGGCCGATTTCGATCTGCTGTGGGAACTGGCCACCCACGCCGGGCAAATTATGGACCGCGACGCGCTGCTGAAAAATTTACGCGGCGTCACCTACGACGGGATGGATCGCAGCGTTGACGTGGCTATCTCCCGCCTGCGCAAAAAACTGCTCGACAACGCCACGGAGCCCTATCGTATTAAGACCGTTCGCAACAAAGGCTACCTGTTCGCCCCACACGCCTGGGACAACTAAGCTTCTCCCGCGGCCCTGCGAGGGGCCCGTTTTATGGCGCACTCCCCGACAGTAACCACCTCAACTTTTATTGCTTAGGGCAACTGCGCGGGTTTCCCTCTGCGCGCCCGCTGCCCGCTGCGAATTAGTCATATTGCGTAAATCAATAGATTTAGCCGTACAGTTCCCCATCACATAAGCCTTCAATATGATTGTGCTCAAGGACTTACTGTTATCAGAGTGGCATAAAGCCTGAAAACACAGGACTTTTGCATGATGAAATACGTTGTACTTTTGGCACTCTCACTCTTCACTTCACTCTCTGGTTGGGCTTTTTCCCTCGACAACGCCGATATTCGACTCCTCTGTCCACAGCGCGGGCAAATCGAGGTGATCCTCCACCGCTATGAACATACCCAGCAATCCTGGGGACAGCATCACTTTGAAACGGGAGGCGGCCACGTTCGCCAGGGACCGCTGCTGGTGATCCCGTTTGCCAACCTCGATCAGATGATTTACCACCAGACCACCGGCGAATTTGCTTACTGGTATGCCAAAACGGAAAAGCTGGTGCGCTGTCGTCTGCTGAGTCTGACGACCCTCTATCCGGTGGATATTCCCTACTTTCGCGAGTAGCGATACCCCGCTCAACGCTCCAGGGTAATGCAGGTCTGGTGGTTATAATTAATTTGTGACAACGTCACTAATTCAGATATTCCCGGCCGATATCATCCCGGATGACGCGACCTATACCGGGTATACCGGCGCCACAAAGATGGCAAAGCGCAACACGCCGGGCCCCCAAAGATGGTCGTTTTACAATAAATTTTCATTGTTCTAGTGTGAGTTAACTCAACACTCACGCGGTACGGGAGAGACAATGGGACGGTTCTCAGGTAAGAAAATTGTGATTACAGGGGCGAGCAGCGGTATTGGTCTGGCGGGGGCAATGCGCATTATTGATGAAGGGGGCGAAGTGATGCTGACCGGACGCCATCAGCAAAAACTGGCGTCGTTACGCACATTGCTGCCCGAGCGCGCCTGGTTTCTTCAGAACGATGGCGCGAAACCTGAGGCGGCGCATGCCCTCGCCGAGTCTGTAGAATCATTTGGCATGCTGGATGGCCTGTGGCTGAACGCCGGGCAGCTCGCCTTTTCTACGGTGGAAAATACCACCGAAACGCAGTTCGATACCATCATGGCCAACAACGTCCGTTCCGCTGTCCTGCAAATCGCCGCACTTTCGCGTTTTTTAAAGAGCGGAGCCTCGGTGGTCATCACCGCCTCTACGGCCGCCTACGAAGGCACGCCACTGGCGGCGCTCTATGCCGCCAGCAAAGGCGCGCAGCTGGCCCTGGTTCGCAGCTGGGCAACAGCCTTCGCCGCCCGCGGGATCAGAGTTAACGCGCTGGTCCCCGGGGCAATCGATACCCCTCTGCTTGACGCGATCCCCGTCCCCTTCCGCGAGCAGTATGATGAGCAGATTAGGGCTACCGTGCCGCTAAAACGCCAGGGAACGCCGGAGGAAGCGGCGGCGGTTGCGCTGTTTTTATTATCGGATGATGCCAGGTATGTGACGGGTAGCCAGTATGTGGTGGATGGCGGACTGCTGCGCTTATAAGGGCTGCGTCATTATTTATGCGTAAGGGATGTTGTCAGTGAGGGTGAACCCTGCTTTGATAGCGCATTAAACCGGGCGTGAAACGTAGAAGTGATTTTGCGGTATATTCTGCCGTGACAAACGCCCTGGACTGCGGTCTGGTTTCGTTCCTGCATCACCGCTTTAGCGGAAAGACACATACCACACCGCGCCATGAAGGCAAAAGATAGGTAATTAACATTCTGATTTAAGTGAGATTTAATGAAAAAGCTGTTTGTGCAGTTCTATCTTTTGCTCTTCGTTTGCTTTCTGGTAATGACCATGCTGGTCGGTCTGGTCTATAAATTTACCGCTGAGCGCGCCGGACGACAGTCGCTGGACGATTTGATGAAAAGTTCGCTGTATCTGATGCGCAGCGAGCTGCGGGAAATTCCGCCGCGCGACTGGAGCAAGACGCTCAAAGAGCTGGATCTGAACCTGTCGTTCGATCTGCACATCGAACCAATGAGCAAATTTAAGCTGTCGGAAAGCTCGATGCAGCACCTGCGCGCCGGCGATATTGTCGCGCTGGATGACCAGTACACCTTTATTCAGCGTATTCCCCGCAGCCATTATGTGCTGTCGGTGGGCCCGGTGCCTTATCTCTATTTTCTGCATGAAATGCGCCTGCTGGACGTGGCGCTGATGGCGTTTATTGCTATCTCGCTGGCCTTTCCGGTGTTTATCTGGATGCGTCCGCACTGGCAGGACATGTTGCGCATTGAAACCGCTGCCCAGCGCTTTGGCGAGGGCCACTTCAGCGAGCGCATTCATTTTGACAGCATGTCCAGCTTTGAACGGCTCGGCGTGGCCTTTAACCAGATGGCCGATAACATTAACGCCCTCATTGCCAGTAAGAAGCAGTTGATTGACGGTATCGCCCATGAGCTCAGGACGCCGCTGGTCCGCCTGCGCTACCGTCTGGAGATGAGCGAAAACCTCACCGAGGCGGAATCGCAAGCGCTGAACCGCGATATCGGCCAGCTGGAGGCGCTGATTGAAGAGCTCCTGACCTACGCCCGCCTCGACCGCCCGCAGACGGAACTCAGCCTGACGACGCCTGACTTTCCCGCCTGGATCAGCGATCACGTCGAGGATATCCAGATGGTCAACCCGCAGCGCGAGGTCGCTCTGGCGACGCTGACCCACGGCAACTACGGCGCGCTGGATATGCGGCTGATGGAGCGGGTACTGGATAATCTGGTGAATAACGCCCTGCGCTACAGCACCCAGCGGGTGGCGGTCAGCCTGACCCTGCAGGGTCCGCGCGCGTCGCTGCAGGTCGAGGATGACGGCCCGGGAATCGCTCCCGAAGAGCGCGAGCGGGTGTTTGAGCCCTTTGTCCGTCTTGACCCCAGCCGCGATCGGGCGACAGGAGGTTGCGGCCTCGGCCTGGCGATTGTGCACAGTATTGCCCAGGCGATGGGCGGTGACGTGCGCTGTGAGGCCAGCCCTCTCGGCGGCGCCCGCTTCTGCTTTAGCTGGCCGGTTTATCATCAGTTGCCCGATTTTACCTCTGCCTGAATAAAACTTGCGCAGCGGCCGCGCGCTGCGTATGCTGTAAAAATCAAATAGTATGTTGTAACTAAGGTGAAATGATGGCCAGCTACGATCTTGTTGAACGTCTGAATGATACCTTTCGCCAGATCGAGCTGGAGCTGCAGACGCTCCAGCAGGCATTAAGCAGCTGTCGGCTGCTGGCGGCCAGGGTATTTGAACTGCCGGCGGTCAGTAAGGATGCCGAGCACGATCCGCTGGCGAACATACCGGTGGTGCAGCACAGCGGCAAGGCGGCGCTGGCCCTCGCCCTGCGCCACTACAGCCATCTGTTTATCCAGCAGCAGTCGGAAAACCGCAGCAGCAAGGCCGCCGTCCGTCTGCCAGGGGCTATCTGCCTGCAGGTCACCGCCGCGGAGCAGCAGGATCTGCTGGCGCGCATTCAGCATATTAACGCCCTGAAGGCTACCTTCGAGAAAATCGTCACCGTCGATTCTGGCCTGCCCCCTACTGCCCGTTTTGAATGGGTGCATCGCCACCTGCCGGGCTTGATCACCCTCAGCGCCTACCGCACGCTGACGCCCCTTATCGACCCCAGCACCATCCGCTTCGGCTGGGCCAATAAACACGTGATCAAGAACCTGACCCGCGACCAGGTATTGATGATGCTGGAGAAAAGCCTGCAATCACCGCGGGCGGTGCCGCCGTGGACCCGTGAGCAGTGGCAGAGCAAGCTTGAGAGGGAGTATCAGGACATCGCCGCCCTGCCGCAGCGGGCGCGGCTGAAAATCAAACGGCCGGTGAAAGTGCAGCCGATTGCCCGCGTCTGGTACGCCAGCGAGCAGAAACAGGTGCAGTACGCCTGCCCCAGCCCGCTGATCGCGCTGATATCCGGCAGCCAGGGGGTCAGCGTCCCGGATATCGGCGAATTGCTGAACTATGACGCCGACAATGTCCAGTACCGCTACAAACCGGAGGCGCAGTCGCTGAGATTACTTATCCCGCGCCTGCACCTCTGGCTGGCTAGCGAGTAGCCAGGCTGCCAACCATCTCCTCAGGGCGCACCCAGCTGTCGAATTCGGCTTCCGTCAGGTAGCCCAGCGCCAGCGCCGAGGCTTTGAGGGTCAGCCCCTCATGGTGCGCTTTTTTAGCGATTTCCGCCGCCTTGTCGTAGCCGATATGGGTATTCAGCGCAGTGACCAGCATCAGCGACTCATTGAGCAGCTGGCTGATCCGCTCGCGATTCGGTTCAATACCCACCGCACAGTGCTCGTTAAAACTTGCCATGCCGTCCGCCAGCAGACGCACCGACTGCAGGAAGTTGTGGATGACCATCGGGCGATAGACGTTAAGCTCAAAGTTGCCGGAGGCGCCACCGATATTCACCGCCACGTCGTTGCCCATCACCTGGCAGCAGACCATGGTCAGGGCTTCGCACTGGGTTGGGTTAACCTTGCCGGGCATAATCGATGACCCTGGCTCGTTTTCCGGGATGGCGATTTCGCCAATGCCGCAGCGGGGGCCGGAGGCCAGCCAGCGGACATCGTTAGCGATTTTCATCAGGGACGCCGCCAGGCCTTTCAGCGCGCCGTGGGCATGGACCAGGGCATCCACAGTGGCCAACGCTTCGAATTTGTTTGGTGCGGTGACAAATGGTTGTCCGCTGAGCGACGCCAGCTCGGCCGCCACCCGCACGGCATACTCCGGATGGGTATTCAGCCCGGTTCCTACCGCCGTCCCGCCCAGCGCCAGCTCGGCAAGATGCGGCTGACTGGCTTCGATGTGCTTCAGGCTATGGTCCAGCATCGCCACCCAGCCGGAGATCTCCTGGCCTAACGTGAGCGGCGTGGCGTCCTGCAGATGGGTGCGGCCGATCTTGACGATATCCCTGAAGGCTACCGCTTTTTCATTGAGCGTCGCCCGCAGCGCCTGCAGCGACGGGATCACTTTTTCCCGCAGGGCAATCAGCGCCGCGACGTGCATGGCGGTGGGGAACACGTCATTTGAGCTCTGGCTCTTATTCACATCGTCATTGGGATGAATTTTTCGCGCCATCCCCCGTTCACCGCCCAGCAGTTCACTGGCGCGGTTGGCCAGCACCTCGTTCATATTCATATTGCTTTGGGTGCCGGAGCCGGTCTGCCAGATAGCCAGCGGGAACTCCTGCGCGTGCTTTCCGGCGAGGACTTCGTCAGCGGCAGCGACGATCGCCCCGGCTTTCTCCGCCGTCAGCAACCCGAGATCCTGATTAACCTTCGCCGCCGCCCGCTTGGTCAGCGCCAGGGCGTAAATCAGCTCCCCGGGCATTTTTTCGCTTGATATGCGGAAATGCTCCAGCGAGCGTTGGGTCTGGGCGCCCCAGAGCTTATCGGCCGGGACGTCGATGGCGCCCATCGAGTCTTTTTCACTGCGATGCGTTGTCATTACTTTCTCCTTGGATTCAAAGTGCGTCATAGCGACAAAGCTCACCTGCTTAAAAGACTAAGTATTGGCCAGATTTATAAGTTGTTTTGGTGGTTCGTGCCGCGAAGCGACATAAAAAAACCGCCCGAAGGGCGGTCTGGGTTACTTCACGCAGCGGGCGCACTGCGACGTCTGGATCTGCTGGAAGAAGTCATTGCCTTTATCATCGACGAGGATAAACGCCGGGAAATCCTCCACTTCAATTTTCCAGATAGCCTCCATACCCAGCTCCGGATACGCCACGCACTCGAGGCTGCGGATGCTCTGCTGGGCCAGTACCGCCGCCGGGCCGCCGATACTGCCGAGGTAGAAGCCGCCGTGTTTGTGGCACGCGTCGGTGACCTGCTGGCTGCGGTTGCCTTTCGCCAGCATGATCTTGCTCGCGCCGTGCGACTGCAGCAGATCAACGTATGAATCCATGCGCCCTGCGGTGGTCGGTCCCAGAGAGCCGGAGGCGTAACCGTCCGGTGTCTTGGCCGGACCGGCATAGTAGATCGGGTGATCTTTGACGTACTGCGGCAGTGCTTCACCGCTGTCGATAAGCTCCTTCAGCTTGGCGTGAGCGATATCGCGGGCCACGATAATAGTGCCGCTCAGCGACAAACGGGTGGACACCGGGTACTGTGACAGCAGCGCCAGGATCTCGCTCATCGGCTGGTTAAGATTCACCTTCACCGCTTCGCCTTCCCCGGCCTGGCGCAGATGCTCAGGGATATATTTCCCCGGATTGCTCTCCAGCTTCTCGATCCAGATGCCGTCGCGGTTGATTTTGGCTTTGATGTTGCGGTCGGCGGAACAGGAGACGCCCATCCCTACCGGGCAGGAAGCGCCGTGACGCGGCAGACGGATCACGCGGATATCGTGGGCGAAGTATTTCCCGCCGAACTGCGCGCCGAGGCCAAGGTTCTGCGCTTCCAGCAGCAGTTCTTGCTCCAGTTGCACATCGCGGAACGCCTGGCCATGCTCGTTACCTTCGGTCGGCAGGCCATCGTAGTATTTGGTGGAGGCCAGCTTCACGGTTTTCAGCGTCGCTTCCGCCGAAGTCCCGCCGATCACAAAGGCGATATGGTACGGCGGACAAGCGGCGGTCCCGAGGGTGCGCATCTTCTCAACCAGATAGTTTTTCAGCTTCGCCGGGGTGATCAGCGCTTTGGTTTCCTGGTACAGATAGGTTTTGTTCGCCGAACCGCCGCCCTTGGCGATGCAGAGGAATTTGTACTCATCGCCATCGGTAGCATAAAGATCGATCTGCGCCGGCAGGTTGGTACCGGTGTTAACCTCTTTATACATATCCAGCGGCGCGTTCTGCGAGTAGCGCAGGTTGTCCTGGATATAGGTGTTGTACACACCCTGCGCCAGAGCGGCTTCATCACCGCCGCCGGTCCACACGCGCTGGCCTTTTTTACCCATGATGATCGCGGTGCCGGTGTCCTGGCAGGTGGGCAGAATGCCTTTGGCGGCGATATCCGAGTTGCGCAGGAACTGCAGGGCGACGTATTTGTCGTTTTCGCTGGCTTCCGGGTCGTTAAGGATATCCGCCACCTGCTGCTGATGCGCCGGGCGAAGCATAAAGGAGGCGTCGTGGAAAGCATGCTGCGCCAGAAGGGTTAGCGCCTGAGGGTCGACTTTTAGCACTTCCTGGCCGGCAAATTCGGCGACGGAGACGTAATCACTGCTGAGGAGATAATACTCGGTGTCATCCTTTTTGAGGGGAAAAGGATCCTGGTAAACAAACGGTTTATTCGACATTGTACTCTCACTTACTGCTTTGGCTGATTATGTTTCAGGCAGGGACTCCATGTGCCTGTAGAAAAGCGAGTCGATCAATCTTACACAATTTTTTAACAAAAACTGAGACAGGGACGACTTTTTCTTTCAGCAGTTGCTTCTCCACGGTTTACTGGTTTAATAGAGCAATAATTTTTACTTTGATTGATACAGGGAATGAGAATGCAAAAGCTGATCAACGCCGTACAGAACTACGCATGGGGAAGCCACACCGCTTTAACTGAACTGTATGGCATTGCCAACCCGGACAACCTGCCGATGGCGGAGCTGTGGATGGGGGCGCATCCGAAGAGCAGCTCGCAGATCCTGGCGGCCGACGGCCAGCCGCGTTCGCTGCGCGAGGTGATTGACGCGGATAAAACCGCCCTGCTCGGCGACAAGGTTGCCGCCCGCTTTGGTGAGCTGCCGTTCCTGTTTAAAGTGCTGTGCGCCGCTCAGCCGCTCTCTATTCAGGTCCATCCCAACAAGCAGGCCTCGGAAGAAGGTTTCGCCCGCGAGAACGCCGCCGGCATCCCGCTCTCCGCCGCCGAGCGTAACTATAAAGATCCAAACCACAAGCCGGAGCTGGTTTTTGCCCTGACGCCGTTCCTGGCGATGAATGCGTTTCGCGAGTTCAGCGAGATTGTCACCCTGCTGCAGCCGGTGGCTAGCGCGCATCCGGCGATTGGCGCCTTCCTGCAGCAGCCGGACGCGGCTCATCTGAGCCAGCTGTTTGCCAGCCTGCTCAATATGCAGGGTGAGGAAAAAGCCAAGGCGCTGCAGGTGCTGCGCGACGTACTGGCCCGTGAACAGGGCGAACCGTGGCAGACTATCCGTCTGATCGCGGAATTCTATCCAGACGACAGCGGCCTCTTCTCGCCGCTGCTGCTGAACGTGGTGAAGCTGAACCCTGGCGAAGCCATGTTCCTGTTCGCCGAAACGCCGCATGCCTATCTGCAGGGGGTGGCGCTGGAGGTGATGGCCAACTCGGATAACGTACTGCGTGCCGGTCTGACGCCGAAATACATTGATATTCCTGAGCTGGTCGCTAACGTCAAGTTTGAAGCCAAACCGGCGGGTGAGCTGTTGACCCAGCCGCAGCAGCACGGCGCAGAGCTGGACTTCCCGATCCCGGTGGAAGATTTTGCCTTCTCGCTGCACGACCTCTCCGCCGAGGCCAGCGATCTGGCTCAGGCGAGCGCGGCGATTATTTTCTGCGTCGACGGCGAAGCCGTACTGCACAAAGGTGACCAGAGCCTGACGCTCAAGCCGGGCGAGTCGGCTTTCGTGGCCGCCAACGAATCACCGGTGCAGGTCAGCGGACGCGGCCGCGTGGCGCGCGTGTTCAATAAGCTCAAGTAAGTGACTGACCTTTCAGGTCGCGCTTACTGAATGATGACAACTCAGCCAGGCGGTCTCTCCGCCTGGCTTCATTTATGGACAAATGCTATGAAAAAATCGCTGGTCGCAGCAGGCATCATCGTGGCGCTGGGCGTGGTATGGACAGGCGGCGCCTGGTACACCGGCAAACAGCTGGAAGGCCGGATCGCCGATATGGTGCAGCAGGCTAACGCGCAGCTACGCAGCAGCGCGCCGGAATCAGGTCTGGAGCTGAGCTATCAGAATTACCAGCGCGGGCTGTTCAGCAGCCATCTGCAGCTGGTGGTTAAGCCGATCGCCGGTCAGGCCAACAGCTGGCTGGCCGCCGGACAGAGCGTGGTACTTGACGAGGTGGTCGATCATGGACCCTTCCCGCTGGCCTCATTAAAAACCTTTAATCTGGCCCCGGCGATGGCCTCGGTCCACACCACGCTGGTGAAAAATGATGCCAGCCAGGCGCTGTTCGAGATCGCCAAAGGCAACACTCCCTTTACCGTCGATACACGCATCGCCTACAGCGGCGACAGCCAGTCAGCGATCGTGCTCAATGCCCTCGACTATGCCAAAGGTGATGAGAAAGTCACCTTCAGCGGCGGTCAGTTCCAGCTCGACGCCGATCGCGACGGCAAAAACATCAGCCTGAAGGGCCAGGCCGGCAGCGGGCAGATCGATGCGCTCAACGAATATAATCAGAAGGTACAGCTGCGCTTCGTCAACCTGACCACCGACGGCGCCACCGAACTGGCCAGCTTCAACGAACGTATCGGCCAGCAAAAAATGACCCTCGATAAACTGGCCATCAGCGTCGAAGGCAAAGAGCTGGCGCTGGTTGACGGGATGGCGCTGGACGGCGGCTCGACGCTGACCCAGGACGGCAAAGGCGTGAACAGCCAGGTGAACTACACCGTGAACAGCCTCAAGCTGCAGGGGCAGGATATGGGCAGCGGCAAACTGACGCTGAAAGTGGATAATGTCGACGGTCAGGCGTGGCACCAGTTTAGTCAGCAGTACAGTGCACAGTCTCAGGCGCTGCTGGCAAAACCGGAACTGGCGCAAAACCCGGAACTGTACCAGCAGGCGTTAACCGAAACCCTGTTCAATGCGCTGCCGATCCTGCTTAAAGGCAACCCATCGGTGACTATCTCTCCGCTGAGCTGGCGCAATGCCAAAGGGGAAAGTACCCTGAATCTGTCGGTTCTGCTGAAGGATCCGGCCCAGGTGACCACCCCACCGCAGACCCTGGCGGACAGTCTGGATCGCGTGGTGCAGTCCCTTGACGGCAAGGTGGTGATCCCGGTGGATATGGCGACGGAGTTGATGACCAAAATCGCCGGTCTGGAAGGTTACCAGCCAGCCGATGCGGCCAAACTCGCCGATCAGCAGGTCAAAGGCCTGGCGGCGATGGGCCAGATGTTCCGCATCACCACCATGGAAGATAACGCCATCAGCAGCAGCCTGCAGTACGCTAACGGCCAGGTGACGCTGAACGGACAGAAAATGCCGCTGGAGGATTTTGCCGCGATGTTTGGTCTGGAAGCGCCTGCTCAACCGGACGCGGCGCCGCAGGAAGGCCAGCCGCAACAGGATGACGCCGCTCCTCAGCAGGACGACGCCGCCCCGCAGCCGTAACTTATCGTCTCAGGAGACGGCCATCGCGCGCCGTCTCCCTCATTTCCGTGTCACCAGCCGCGGCGGCATAATCTGGTTTCGCGCCTCGCCGGTACCTTCCTCCAGCCGTCGCAGCATCGACTCTGCCAGGGTTTTCCCCATCTCGCGCGCCGGGGTCGTTACCCAGGTGAGCGGCAGGTCATCCAGCGCCGCCTCCGGCACGTCGGCGAAGGCCGCCAGCGCCACCCGCTGTTCGAAATAGCTCTCGACGCCATCCTCTCCGCTCTGCCTTCCGGCCCGCAGTAAACCAAACCACGCGCCGGTGGCCACCACGTTGTTGTAGCACAGCACCGCGGTGATGGTCGGGTTCTGGCGCAATAGCCCCGCCATCGCCTCCGCCGCCTGCTTCTGGCTCGACTCGCACTCCAGCACCCATTCGCTGTGAAACGGCAGACCGTATTTCAGCAAGGTGGCGCAATAGCCGCCGACCCGCTCGGCGCGCGTCAGCGACGAGCTCTGCCCGCCAAGCCAGGCGATCCGCTGATGGCCGCGGCGGATAAGATGCTCGGTCACCAGCTGCGCCGCCTGCATGTTGTCCGGGCGGATCAGGTCGACATCGTCAAGGTAGCTGGCGCGGGAAGCAAACACCAGCGGCACGCCGGCCTGCGCGGCCCGCTCGCGCAGTTCGCTCCCGCGATCGATCGACCCGGCGATGATCACCCCGTCGACCCCCTGCGCCGCGAGGGTATCAAACCGCTGATCTATCTTCTCGCCGCTGCGCCCGCCCTGGGTGAGGAACACCATTTTCCCCTGCCTTTCCAGGGCGTCGGTGAGGCCGGCGGTTAATTCGGCGTAAAACGGCTTTGACAGATCGCTAACGATAAGGCCAATCACCCCGCTCTGCCCGCCACGCAGCGAGGCGGCCTGGCGGTTGCGCACGAATCCCAGCTGTTCGATGGCCTGATTAACTCGCTCGCCGGTGGCGCTGGAGATGCGCCCTTTACCGCTCAGCACCAGCGAGACGGTGCTCACGGAGACCCCGGCGGCCTGCGCCACATCATTGATGGTGATCTTTTTTGCGATAGCCATAACGTGCTGGCTGACTCCCTTGCCTGTCGATAAAACGTTTTATCATTGTGCAATCTTTATAAACCTTATTATCGCTTGATTATGTGATTTTTATCGCACTAAAAACTGGTAAAACGTTTTATCTTGCCGTGGCGTTAGTTCTTCCCGACCACTTGAGAATCAGGAACCGTGTTATGACGGCGAAAACAGCACCAAAAATCACTTTATGGGAGTTTTTCCAGCAGCTCGGAAAAACCTTTATGCTGCCCGTAGCGTTGCTCTCGTTTTGTGGGATCATGCTGGGGATCGGCAGTTCGTTAAGCAGTCACGATGTTTTGACGCTGCTGCCGTGGCTGGATATGCCGCTGCTGCAGGCCATCTTTATCTGGATGAGCAAAGTCGGCTCCTTTGCCTTCAGCTTCCTGCCGGTCATGTTCTGTATCGCCATCCCACTGGGGCTGGCGCGGGAGAACAAAGGCGTCGCCGCCTTCGCCGGCTTTGTCGGCTACGCGGTCATGAACCTGGCGGTCAACTTCTGGCTGACGGCGAAAGGCATTCTGCCCACCACCGACGCCGCGATCCTGAAGGCCAACAATATCCAGAACATCATCGGTATTCCGTCGATCGATACCGGGATCCTCGGCGCGGTTATCGCCGGGATTATCGTCTGGCTGCTGCATGAACGCTTCCATAACATTCGCCTGCCGGACGCCCTGGCCTTCTTCGGCGGCACCCGCTTCGTGCCGATCATCACCACCGTGGTGCTGGGTCTGGTCGGGTTGGCGATCCCGCTGGTGTGGCCAGTCTTCGCCATGGGGATCAACGCCCTCGGGAAGATGATCAACAGCGCCGGGGATTTTGGCCCGATGATCTTCGGCACCGGCGAGCGACTGCTGCTGCCGTTTGGCCTGCACCACATCCTGGTGGCGCTGATCCGCTTCACTGAAGCCGGCGGTACCCTCGACGTCTGCGGCCACAGCGTCAGCGGCGCACTGACCATCTTCCAGGCGCAGCTAAGCTGCCCAACCACCCACGGCTTCTCCGAAAGCGCCACCCGCTTCCTGTCGCAGGGTAAAATGCCGGCCTTCCTCGGCGGCCTGCCGGGAGCCGCGCTGGCGATGTACCACTGCGCCCGTCCGGAAAACCGGCATAAAATTAAAGGCCTGCTGATCTCCGGGGTCATCGCCTGCGTGGTCGGCGGCACCACCGAGCCGCTGGAGTTCCTGTTCCTGTTCGTCGCGCCGGTGCTGTATGTCATCCACGCGCTGCTGACCGGTCTCGGCTTTACCATCATGGCGGTGCTCGGGGTGACCATCGGCAACACCGACGGCAATATCATCGACTTCGTGGTGTTTGGCATCCTGCATGGCCTTGCGACCAAGTGGTATCTGGTGCCGGTGGTAGCGGCTATCTGGTTCGCGGTCTACTATGCCATCTTCCGCTTCGCCATTACCCGCTTCAATCTGAAAACGCCGGGCCGCGATATCGACACCGCCGCCAGCGTGGAGAAAGCCGTCGCCGGTACCATCGGCAAATCCGGCTATAACGTGCCGGCGATTCTGGCGGCGCTCGGCGGCGCCGAGAACATTGTTTCGCTGGATAACTGCATTACTCGTCTGCGTCTGTCGGTACACGATATGAGCAAAGTGGACGCCGCCGCGCTGAAAGCCCATCGCGCCATCGGGGTGGTTCAGCTCAATCAGCATAACCTGCAGGTGGTTATTGGCCCGCAGGTGCAGTCAGTAAAAGATGAAATGGCCGTATTGATGAATACCGTGCAGGCCTGACCCCACTGGTCCCCCTTCCGCGCGGAGGGGGACATTCGCTAAGGAAGTTCCGATGTTTGATTTTGCCACCCCCATCGACCGCCACGGTACCTGGTGCACACAGTGGGACTATGTCGCCGACCGGTTTGGCGCCGCCGACCTGCTGCCGTTCACCATCTCCGATATGGATTTCGCCACCGCGCCCTGCATTCTCGACGCCGTCAGCCAGCGGCTGGCCCACGGGGTGTTCGGCTACAGTCGCTGGCAGAACGAGGCGTTTCTCGGGGCGATTGCCCACTGGTACGCCAGCCGGTTTAACAGCGTCATCGATCCGCAAACGGTGGTCTACGGGCCGTCGGTTATCTACATGGTGGCGGAAACCATCCGCCAGTGGTCGAGCGAAGGCGACGGCGTCGTCGTCCATACCCCTGCCTACGATGCATTCTATAAGACCATCACCGCTAACCGCCGGGAGATTGCCCCGGTGCCATTGACCCTGACGAATAATCAATGGCACTGCGATATGGCCCGCCTGGAATCCGCGCTGGCGGAACCGAAGAATACCCTGCTGCTGCTGTGCAGCCCGCACAACCCAACGGGGAAAGTCTGGCGTCGCGAGGAGCTCCAAACCATGTCGGCCCTGTGTCAAAAACATGGCGTCAGGGTGATTAGCGACGAAATTCATATGGACATGACCTGGGGCGAACACCGCCATATCCCGTGGAGCGAGGTCGCTCAGGGGCCATGGGCGCTGTTCACCTCCGGTTCGAAGAGCTTTAATATTCCGGCCTTTACCGGGGCCTATGGCTTTATCCCCGAGGCGAACGCGCGCGACAGCTACCTGCAGGCGCTGAAGGCCCGCGACGGGCTCTCTTCTCCCTCCGTGCCGGCGCTGGTCGCCCATATCGCCGCCTATAGCGACGGGGCTCCCTGGCTCGACGCCTTGCGTGACTATCTGCAAGCGAATATGCGCTATGTCGCCGACACGCTTAACAATGCCTTCCCCGCACTCTGCTGGCAGCCGCCGGAGGCCACCTACCTGGCGTGGATCGACCTGCGCCCCCTGAACATCGACGACCACGCGCTACAGCAGGCGCTGATCGCCGAACAGAAGGTGGCGATTATGCCGGGTTATACCTATGGTCCTGAGGGCAACGGCTTTCTGCGCCTCAACGTCGGCTGCCCGCGCGAGAAGCTGGAACGCGGTGTCGAAGGACTGATTGCCGCCCTGCGCAGCCTCAGCTGATTCGACGCGCAATCTACAGGTCATCGCGCCGGCGGAATGCCAGGTAGCCGGCGCCGAGGGTAAAGATGGCGACTATCACCACCAGCAGGATAAACCCGTGGTGGTTACTCGCCAGCGGGATCCCCCCGACATTCATGCCGAAGAAGCCAGCGACGATGTTAATCGGCAGCGCGAGGACCGTGATCACCGTCAGGGTGTAGAGGGTGCGGTTGCTCTGCTCCAGCTGGCGGGCGCCAATCTCCTCCTGCAGCAGACTGATGCGCTCGATCAGGCCGGACAGGTCATTGAGCACCACGCTAAACTCTTCGGTGAACTGACGAAACGCCTGCACCACTGCACGATCCATCCACGCCGGCGGCCGGTTGAGCAGCCGGAACATCGCCGCCGGCTCCGGCGCCAGCAGCCGCTGAAAACGTAAAAGCATCCGCCGCAGCCGCGCCAGATCGGCCCGGTTGCGCTGCACGTGATTGCTCAGGAGACGCTCTTCAATAAGGTCGACATGGCGGCTGGCCTGGCGGACGACCTGCTCCAGCACTTCCTCCTGCTCCTCCAGCAGAAAAGCCAGCAGCTCGGTAGAGGTATTCACCCTGAGCGTCTGCAGACGCGGCAGCATCCATTCGATAAACCGCAACGGTTTGAAGCGCGCCGTCACCACCAGCTTAGGGCTACAGTAGAGCCACAGCGTGGCGGTTTCCGCGCTGGTATCCTGCGGACGAAACAGCACATCGTTGAGCACAGCGAACAGATTCTCCCCCTGTCGCTCAATGCGGGTGGTGTGCGAGCCGCTGCGGATCTCCTCGAAGAAAAAGTCCGCCACCGGAAAGTGGCTGGTTAACCATTTTTCGGCGGTGGCATGATTGAGATTCAGGTGTAACCAGATAAACGCCTTGTCATCGGCGAGCGCCTGATAACGGGCGCACACCTCGCCAGAGGCGATGGGCTGCGGGGGGCGCTGTTCATGAAACAGATAACCATGCACCAGACCGGAAACTTCACTATCAAAATCGGGCTTTAACATCTTCGCGGTGACGTCTTGACTCATGGCTCCCTCAGGACACGCACTGGCACTGTTGATGCCCGAATAGCGCCATCTTTCGCTATTTTCCTCGGGCTGGCAAGGTTAATAATCTGGTCATAAAACAGTAACCTGAATGACATATTGCCGTCAGTGTCGCGCGCCACGCAGGCGATGCGATCGGCCTGAATAGAGGGGACTTGTGGCCCTTTTCGCTCCGGGATTATTAAAATAAATTTGATTATCCTCAAAACTTTTTTAGGCAAAAAAGCGTATTACTTTAGCCGCTTAATCATTGCTTACCCTGGTTTATTGAGGAGGAGACCATGAAAACCTATGACCGTAATCGTAACGCTATTGCTACCGGCAGCATGGTAATGATCGCCGGTAACGGCACAACAGGCGTGATTAAAGCTATCCATGGTGAAGGGAAAACCGCCGAGCAGCTTCGCCGCGCGGACTGCGTTGAAATCGACGGCTGCGAGGGCCGCTTTTGCCCGTTAGATCTGATCCGTCTCGGCTTCCATTAATTCCTGCCGCCAGGTCATCAGTAGCAGGCCACCTGAGGCGGCCTGCTCTTTTCCCGGATAATAAAGCGGCTAGCGAAAGCTCCACTGAATACTCATCACAAAGATCGCCGGCACAATAATGCCGCCTTCCACACCGAAATAATCGGTGAAGTTATATTGCAGACCATGATAGAGGTAGGGCGAAAAACCGACGCCGGTGATTTTTTTGGCGGTGCGGTAGGTGCCGGAATCCCCACAGTGGCTGAAGGCGTCAAAGAAAAATTCCCCGGTATAGGCATACACCCCTTTCAGCACCCAGCCGGTATCGTTTTTCAGCCAGTCGCGGCGCACGCCGAGGGTCAAACAGCGATCGTCAAAGCTGTTTTTCATCGTTCCGACCAGCACGCTGTATTTTGAATCCTGAGAAAACTTGCGCTCCACCGAGAAAAAATTGTTATTGAAATGCTCGTTATATTGTCCGTGGTTACCGGTCATATGATAAACATAGGAGCCGGTATTCATCGAATAGAGGTTTAATTCCCCGGCCTGCGCCGACGGCATGGCAACCACCAGTAGCCCTGATAACAAAATCCATAATTTATTTAACATTCAGTAACCTACGCCACACCCGTAAAAAAGAACCCGGCATACTAGCACCGCTAAACTAAACCGAAGGGCAATCAGATAACCGACGCTGGTCGCGGCAGAAAACATGACCCTATCTGCACTATAGCAGCGGCGCTCCCGCTTCGTTAGCGCTTGCAGCTATACTGCAGACACATTCATCTTATTGATTAAGGACTGCTGTGTTAGCCACTCTCCTCGTTGCGCTGGTCGCTATTATTCATCTCGCCATCCTGGTGCTGGAGATGTTTCTCTGGGAAGCCCCCGCCGGGCGCCGGGCCTTTAACCTCAGCGCCGATTTCGCCCGGGAGACCCGGGTGCTGGCGGCCAACCAGGGGTTGTATAACGGTTTTCTGGCCGCCGGCCTGGCGTGGGGGCTGTGGCTGGGGGCGCCGGGGGTGCAGGTGGTTATCTTTTTCCTGGCCTGCGTGCTGGTCGCCGGGATTTTCGGCGCGCTAACCGCCAGCCGCAAAATTCTCTATATTCAGGCGCTGCCCGCACTGCTGGCGCTGCTTGCCGTGGTGGCGCAAGCGTAGGGCCTTGATCCAAAACAGAGAAAGCAGGCGTTAAGGCGGGTACTATTTGCCCCCTTCGGTCGGTCATCGACCTTTAATACCTTCTGAGTTCAGAGGCATTTTTATGACATGGCAATCCTTCAAACAGGCCTGGCTTATCCGGTTCTGGTCCCCTGTCCCGGCGGTCATCGCGGCGGGCATCCTCTCTACCTACTATTTTGGCATCACCGGCACCTTCTGGGCGGTGACCGGCGAATTCACCCGCTGGGGTGGTCAGCTGCTGCAACTGCTGGGCGTCCACAGCGAACAGTGGGGCTATTACCAGCTGATTCATCTCGAAGGGACGCCGCTGACCCGCATCGATGGCAGGATGATCATCGGCATGTTCGGCGGCTGCCTGGCCGCCGCGCTGTGGGCCAATAACGTCAAACTGCGCTTTCCACGCAGCCGGATCCGCATTGTGCAGGCCGTGGCAGGCGGCATCATCGCCGGGTTCGGCGCACGTCTGGCGATGGGCTGCAATCTGGCGGCTTTTTTCACCGGTATTCCGCAGTTCTCCCTGCACGCCTGGCTGTTTGCCATCGCCACCGCCATCGGCTCCTGGTTTGGCGCCCGCTTCACGCTGCTGCCCCTTTTTCGCATCCCGGTAAAAATGCAAAAGGTGTCCGCCGCCTCGCCGTTAACCCAAAAACCGCAGCAGGCGCGCCGCCGTTTCCGGCTGGGCATGGTGATCTTTTTCGCCATGATCGGCTGGGGCCTGCTCACCGCCGCAGACCACCCGGCGCTCGGCCTGGCGATGCTGTTCGGCATCGGCTTCGGTCTGCTTATTGAGCGCGCGCAGATCTGCTTTACCTCCGCCTTTCGCGATATGTGGATCACCGGCCGGACGGTGATGGCGAAGGCGATTATCTTCGGCATGGCGGCGAGCGCCATCGGTATCTTTAGCTATGTGCAATTGGGGATGGCGCCGAAAATTATGTGGGCCGGTCCCAATGCGGCGATTGGCGGGCTGCTGTTTGGCTTTGGCATCGTGCTGGCCGGCGGCTGTGAAACCGGCTGGATGTACCGGGCGGTGGAAGGCCAGGTTCACTACTGGTGGGTTGGGCTGGGCAATGTCATTGGCTCAACGCTGCTCGCCTGGTGCTGGGACGATATCGCCGCTCCGCTCGCCACCCACTGGCAGAAAATCAACCTGCTGAACGCCTTCGGTCCCTTCGGCGGGCTGCTGGCGACCTATCTGCTGCTGCTGATCGCCCTGCTGCTGGTGATCGCCTGGGAAAGACATTTTTTCCGCCGCCAGTCGACGGCGGTCCGGACCGTGAAGGAGAGCGCATGAAAAACATCATCCCTGATTATCGCCTGGATATGGTCGGCGAACCCTGCCCCTATCCGGCCGTGGCCACTCTGGAGGCGATGCCCTCCCTGCAAAAAGGCGAGATCCTGGAAGTGGTCAGCGACTGTCCGCAGTCGATCAATAACATTCCACTCGATGCCAGGAACCACGGCTATACGGTGCTGGATATTCAGCAGGATGGCCCAACCATTCGCTATCTGATCCAGAAATAGCCGCGGCTCATGACCCCGCCGGCGACGAACATCGCCGGCGCTAATTTCGCCCCTTCCCGTCTTATCACACCTTCTGCCTGCCTCGAGGATCCCCTGCGAACCTTTGCAATAGCTTGTAACACTTGAAACGATGTTCCAGTTACATAATAACCATTAATATAACGCGCCTATATTATTAAAATACGAATAAGTAAACGTGTGAATGGTTTATGCCGACAGACGCCTAAACCATGCGCAGCAACAACACAACAAGGATTGAAATGGAACTGCTGGCAAGGCTGGGTCACTTTTTCGAACAGGTTCGCGCGGATGCCGATTTTACCACCTTCGCCAGTGAACTCCGCCGGCATCAGGTCTCCTACTACATCTATTTTGTCTCCACCGGCAATATGAATTTCGTGATGGCAAACGACGAGGTGATTTCGATAAAAAGCGCCCGCGGCCTGCTACGCGTGCGCAGCGCCCCCAGCCATCGACTGACCTCGGCCGCGGTCATCCGCCATTTTGCCGGCGCCATCAACTTTGAACAGTACTGCAAGGATCTCGCCAGCGCCGGCGTGTTTAAGTGGATTGTTGATCTGGAAGAGGAGACCCGGCACTACTGGTCGAAGGATAATACGCTGCTGTATAAAGAGAGCCTGATGCCCCCCTGAGCGGGTCCCAGGGGGAGGCGTGGTTATCTGCTCGCCCCTCAGTCGCGGGTCTGCACCCAGAAAGCGTGGATCAGGCCAGGAATATAGCCCAGCAGGGTCAGAATAATGTTGAGAATAAACGCCCAGCCGAAGCCTTTCCCCAGCAGTACGCCCAGCGGCGGCAGAATAATAGTGAAAACGATTCTCCAGAATCCCATAACCTCTCCCTTCGTCTAACGTCAATATTTTACTAAGCTATTCAATAGTTAAGCATAGACGCTTTTCACCGCTTCGCCAGCAGGCGGCCCCCTCATCTCCGGTAACAAAAATTATTCCCTGCCGTCAGCGCTAAAAAAGGCCGGGAAAACATCCACTTTTTTCCTCCCCGGCCCGCAAGCGCTGGCATACCGCACAGATTGTCAGTTGACCAATCAGGGGGACAGGACTAAGCCTGGAGGAGTTTTATCACATCGAGTCGTTTTACCAACCGGAGAATGTCCATGAGTAAACTTGGGATTAATGGATTTGGTCGTATCGGACGTTTGGTGTTACGCCGTTTATTAGAAGTCGACAGCAGCCTGGAAGTGGTGGCTATCAACGACCTCACCTCGCCAAAGGTACTGGCCTACCTGTTAAAGCATGATTCAAACTACGGCCCCTTCCCGTGGAGCGTCGACTTTACAGAAGATGCGCTGATCGTCAACGGCAAAACCATTACGGTGTATGCCGAAAAAGAGGCGCAGCATATTCCGTGGCAGGCGGCAGGCG
Organism: Klebsiella sp. HMSC16C06; assembly: GCF_001808325.1. Taxonomy (NCBI): domain Bacteria; kingdom Pseudomonadati; phylum Pseudomonadota; class Gammaproteobacteria; order Enterobacterales; family Enterobacteriaceae; genus Klebsiella; species Klebsiella sp. HMSC16C06. The sequence continues at coordinate 369,254 of NZ_KV793012.1, read as the reverse complement.
CAGAGGTGATTGTGGAGTGTACCGGGTTTTACACCTCGGCCGAGAAATCGCAAGCCCATCTCCAGGCCGGCGCGCGCAAAGTGCTGATTTCCGCCCCCGCTGGCGAGATGAAAACCATCGTCTACAACGTCAACGATGACACCCTGACCCCGGATGACACCATCATCTCCGTGGCCTCCTGCACCACCAACTGCCTGGCGCCGATGGCCAAAGTCCTCCAGGATGCCTTCGGCATCACCGTGGGCACCATGACCACCATCCATGCTTATACCGGCACCCAGTCGCTGGTGGACGGGCCGCGCGGCAAAGATCTGCGCGCCTCCAGAGCGGCGGCAGAAAACGTCATCCCGCACACCACAGGTGCGGCAAAGGCCATCGGCCTGGTGATCCCCGCCCTGAGCGGTAAACTGAAGGGCCATGCCCAGCGTGTGCCGACAAAAACGGGTTCGGTGACAGAGCTGGTGTCGGTGCTGGAGAAAAAAGTGACTGCGGATGAGGTCAATCAGGCGATGAAGCAGGCGGCTGAGGGCAATGAATCCTTCGGCTACACCGAAGAAGAGATTGTCTCTTCCGACATCATCGGCAGCCATTTCGGCTCGATCTACGATGCCACCCAGCTGGAGATTGTGGAGGCCGGCGGCGTACAGCTGGTGAAAACCGTCGCCTGGTATGATAATGAATACGGCTTCGTCACCCAGCTGATCCGCGTGCTGGAGAAATTCGCCCGCTAAGCGAACGGCGGGCCGCCTGAGCTGCCCGCCGGCTCGGAGTTAAGTACCTCAGGCCTGCAGATAGACCACCTGAGTCTGCAGGTACTCATTCAACCCGTGGCGGCCATCAGCGCCGCCGATCCCCGATTTGCGCCAGCCGGCGTGGAAACCCTGCATCGCCTCAAAGTTTTCCCGGTTGATATAGGTTTCGCCGAACTTCAGTCCCTTAATCGCCTTCATCGCCACGTTCAGATCGCGGGTATAGATCGAGGAGGTCAGGCCATAGTCGCTGTCATTGGCCATCGCCAGCGCCTCATCAAGGGTCGAAAACGCCACCACCGGCAGCACCGGCCCGAAGGTTTCCTCGTGGATAATGTCCATCTCCTGACGCACATCCAGCAGCAGGGTCGGCGGATAAAAATAGCCTTTGCCCTCCAGCGGCTGGCCGCCCAGCGCCACCCGCGCCCCCTGCGCCACCGCCTTCGCCACTTTGCCCGCCACCTGGTCCCGCGCCGCCGCGTTGATCAGCGGCCCCATCGCGATGTCATCCCGCGTCGCCGGGTCGCCAAACTGCACGGCCTTCATCGCCTCGCCGAGGCGGTTGACGAAGCGGTCGTAAATGCCCTGCTGAACATAGACCCGCTCGACGCAGTTACACACCTGCCCGGTGTTAATCACCCGCGAGTCCACCACCGCTTTCACCGCCAGCTCCAGATCCGCATCATCCATCACAATGGCTGGCGCTTTGCCGCCGAGTTCGAGGCACACTTTGGTGATATTTTTCGCCGCAGCGGCCATGATTTTCTCTCCTGCCGCCACGCTACCGGTCATGCTGACCATCGCCACCTTTGGATTGCCGGCCAGCTCCTGACCAACGGTTTCTCCGCGGCCGAGCACCAGGTTAAAGACCCCTTTCGGCAACCCAACCTGATGGACGATCTCGGCAAAGGCGATGGCATTATTGGGCGTAAATTCGCTGGGCTTAATGACGATGGTATTCCCGGTGATCAGGGCCGGCGCCAGCTTGCGGGCGATAAGAAAGAACGGGAAGTTCCACGGCAGGATCCCGGTGGTCACCCCCAGCGCGCGTTTAAAGACGAGGATATTCTCCCCAGGGCGATCGCTCTGCACGATCTCGCCTTCGTAACGGCGCGCCCATTCGGCCATATAGTCGAGATAGTCCGCGGTGAATGCGACTTCCACCGCAGCCAGCTGCTGGATCTTGCCGCCTTCAGCCACGATCAGCCCGGCAATCTCTTCAGCACGCTGGCGGATACCAGCGGCAATTTTGCGTAACCAACCCGCACGCTCAATGGCCGGCAGCGCTTCCCAGGCGGGCTGGGCGCGCTCAGCCGCGTCAATCGCCAGCCGCGCCTCTTCGGCAGTCCCGTCCGGGATCCGCGACAGCAGCGCTTCGGTCGCCGGGTTAAGCACGTCGATCCAGCCGTCGCCGCGACCGGAAACGAACTGGCCATCAATATACATTTGGTGTTGAACGGGTGCTGTCATGGCTGCTCCTGTAGTGCGTTTGTATTTAACAAGTGATTTTTTTGTTAAATATCGGGCGGATAAGCCGTGGCTTCGCAGCACGTTGGCGCCGTTCTGTGAGCTGATTCATAAAACCGGGCCAAAAATGCCCGGTTGAGGTTACATTCCAATAACACAAATTGCCCGTTTGCGATAAATCTGCCGCAAACGGGCAGTTTTCAGCTGAGGGTGCGGGCCTGCAGCGCCCCGGCAAGCTGGCCGTCCTCCCGCAGCTGTCGCCAGGCATCGATGATCTCCGGCGGGAAGGTGACGTGGCTGATGAAGTCTTTCCCCCGCGGACCGTATCCTTCAGGCGTATCCTGCAGGCGCGGCAGCTCGCCCAGCAGCAGCGCCAGGTAGCGGGCGACCGGCCACAGCCCCGCCCCGCCGCCCGCGAACCCCAGTTGACCATCGGTCTGCTCCAGCACCGGCGAGCAGCCGGGAAAGCTCAGCCACTGTGGCGGCGTCGTCACCCCCTGCCAGACGCGGGCGAAGGTGGCCATGGTTCGCCGCTGCATGGTGGGGTCCTGAATGACGATCCCGCGACGATGAGGGATCCCCCCGTTCTCCAGCGTGGTCCGGGTAAAACGGGCGTTCTCGCCGCAGTTGGTCGACTGGTCCTCCACCACCAGCCGCGAGCGCGGAATGTGCCAGTAGTCATGAGCAATATCGGCCAGAATATGCGCTTCCGGACGCCCCACCACCGGCAACATACGGTAACGGGTATCCTGGCGCACCGCCTCGTAGAGATAGTTCGTAGAATGTCCCACGCCGCCGCTGATCAGCAGCGGGACTTCCCGTTCCGCCGCCAGCCGGCAGGCGGCGTCGATGGTCGGGATCACGGCGTTGCCGGCCAGCACCACCACGTCCACCTGCGGCAGCGCGGGTAGCATCGCCAGATCGTCCTGCGCCAGCCAGGCGCCGACCTGGTTAGCCGCCGCCAGCGTCGCCGCCGACAGCCGGGGAAATTGTTCTGCCATTCTGTCTCCTTAATTCCCTCTCAGCCGATCGGAGAGGATGCTTTCGCCATCATAAACGCCGCCTCGCGGGAGGCAAAGCGGCGTTAATTTGTAACCATTTTGAAATAACAAGAAACATCTAAAAACAGGCGGGTTGCACCTGAACAACTCACTATGAAAATAACAAAAAACAGCAAAATCAGGTGGAAAATAAAAAATAGCGTCGCGGTTACACCAGTCCAAACCGCGTCATAACGCCCAGTTTGCCAGCGATGAACTTGCCAATTGTAACCTTCAACCCTAAGTTGCTTAACAATTACACAACCTTTTCACACCAGGTTGCACCCTGTTTACACAGAGTGACACCTGACCTATTTACCGTGGCGGGAGAACGTTTCGTAATGAGCAATCCACAAGACAACACTGCATCCATTCTGCAGAAAAACAAGAAGGTCCTGATCGCCAGCCTGACAGGCAGCGCCATCGAATGGTTCGATTATTTTCTCTATGGCACCGCCGCCGCGCTGGTGTTCAACAAAATCTTCTTTCCGATGGTCGACCCGGTCATCGGCCTGATCCTCTCCTGGCTCTCCTTCTCGCTGACGTTTTTTATCCGCCCCATCGGCGGCGTCATTTTCGCTCATATCGGCGATCGCATCGGCCGCAAGAGGACGCTGGTGCTGACCCTGTCGCTGATGGGCAGCGCCACGGTGGCGATCGGCCTGCTTCCCACCTATGAGATGGTGGGCCTCTGGGCGCCCGCCCTGCTGATAACCCTGCGCATTATTCAGGGCATGGGTATCGGCGGTGAATGGGGCGGTGCGCTGCTGCTGGCCTACGAATACGCGCCGGAGAAGCGGAAAGGCTTTTTCGGCAGCATTCCCCAAGCCGGCGTGACCATCGGCATGCTGATGGCGACGTTTATCGTCTCGCTGATGACCCTGTTTGACGAGACACAGTTTCTCGCCTGGGGCTGGCGTATACCGTTCCTGCTCAGCTCCGTCCTCGTTTTTCTCGGCCTGTGGATCCGCAAAGATATCGACGAAACGCCCGCCTTTAAGCAGGTGAAAAAATCCGGCCAGGTGGCGAAGGCCCCGCTGCGCGAAACGCTCAAGCACCACTGGCGGGAAGTGCTGATTGCCGCCGGTCTGAAAGTGGTGGAGACCGCCCCATTCTATATCTTCTCCACCTTTGTGGTCAGCTATGCCACCACCACCCTGAGCTACCAGAAGTCGCAGGCGCTGGAATCCGTGACCCTGGGCGCGCTGGTGGCCACCGTGATGATCCCGCTGATGGGGCTGCTGTCAGACAAGGTGGGGCGGCAAAAGATGTATACCCTGAGCGTGGTGCTGCTGGGGCTGTTTATCGTTCCGTGGTTCCTGCTGCTCGACACCGGCACCAACTGGGGCATCATGCTGGCGACGGTCGTTGCCTTCGGCATCCTGTGGGCGCCGGTAACTGCGGTGCTCGGCACCTTGTGCTCTGAGATTTTCAGCGCCAATGTGCGCTATACCGGGATCACCCTCGGCTACCAGCTGGGTGCCGCGCTGGCCGGGGGCACCGCGCCGCTTATCGCCACCGGTCTGCTGGCAAAATATGACGGGGACTGGCGGCCGGTGGCCGTTTATCTGGGCGTAACGGTGGTGATTTCGCTGCTGGCAATTTTCTGCGCCAGCCGGATGAAGTCCGCGCCGGGTGCGGCCCCTTCCCGGGCGGAAAGCGCCTAACCGCCGCCGTCTGGGCAGGTAGCGTGCCGACTATCCTGCCCGGCGGCGCTGCGCTTGCGCGGGCCTACAGAGGGAGATCACGCCGCGGGGGAAACCGCTCATCCCAGGCTCAGTAAGTCAGTAGGCCCGGTAAGGCGCCAGCCGCCACCGGGCAGAAACAGACGTAACGTCTTCACCTCCTGCTTAACCGGCCAGGTTGGCCGGCGGGTGTCAGGCGCTCTGGTTGTCCAGCGTCAGCTGCCCCTCGCGCCGCTGCTTCAGTTTCCAGAAGCCCCACAGCGCGATAAACCACAGCGGAGAAGCCAACAGCGCCAGCAGCGTGTCCGGGTCAAAGATCATGATGAAGATGGCGAAGGCGAAGAACAGCAGGCTCACCCAGCTCATCACCACCCCGGCAGGCATCTTAAAGATCGACCCGGCGTGCAGGTCCGGACGCTGGCGACGATAGACCAGATAGGCCACGAGGATCATCCCCCAGCTGAACACCACCATAATCGCCGCCAGGGTCGAGACGATGGTGAACAAGGTCATCACATTCGGCACCAGGAACAGCAGCAGCGTGCCGATCAGCATGCAGAAGCAGGAGAACAGCAGGCTACGCACCGGGATGCGGGTATTGCGCGACAGGATGCGAAACTGCCAGTGCGCATGCTTCTCCACCGACAGGCCGTACAGCATGCGGGTGCTGGAGAAGACGCCGCTGTTGGCCGAGGACATCGCCGAGGTTAGCGCCACAAAGTTAATCACCGCCGCCGCCGCGGGCAGCCCGGCTTTGGCAAACAGCGTCACGAACGGACTGGTCTCCGCCGATACCCCCGGCCAGGAGGCGACGGCGATAATCACCACCATCGACAGCAGATAGAAGATGATAATCCGCAGCGGCAGAGCATTGATCGCCTTGGGCAAAATGCGCTGCGGATCGCGGGTCTCCGCCGTCATGGTGCCCAGCAGCTCAATGCCGGTAAAGGAGAAGATCGCTATCTGGAAGCCGGCGAAAAAACCGGTGATACCGTGAGGCATAAAAGCCGTCGGGTCGGTAAGATGGCTGAGAGAAGCCGTCACGCCGTCCGGAGAAGTCCAGCCGGTGGCAATCATCCAGCCGCCGGTGCCGATCAGGGCGATAATGGTGATCACCTTGATCAGGGCGAACCAGAACTCCGCCTCGCCAAACATTTTCACCGACAGCAGGTTAAGCAGGAACAGGATCGCCAGCATGCTGAGGGCCGGCATCCATGCCGACAGTTCCGGGAACCAGTACTGCATATAGCTCCCGCAGACCACCACGTCGGCAATGCAGGTCACTACCCAGCTTAGCCAGTAGGTCCAGCCGAGGTAAAAGCTGGCCTGCGGCCCGAGATACTCGCCGACAAAGTCGGCAAACGAGCGGTAGTCATGGCGGGTGAGCAGCAGCTCCCCCATCGCCCGCATCACCATATAGGTAAAGAACCCGACCAGCACATAGATCACCAGAATCGAGGTGCCGGCGACGGCGATGTTGCGCCCCGCCCCCATAAACAGCCCGGTGCCGATGGCGCCCCCGAGGGCAATCATTTGAATGTGGCGGGCGCCGAGCCCGCGTTTAAGCTGTGACGCGCCCTCACCTCCGGCGGCAGGAGACGCCTGATGTTGATGTTCAGTCATGGTGTTTCCTCAGGCTGGTTGTGGGAGGCGAAGAGCCGCGGCGCGCAGCAGCAGCCCGGCGCGCTGACCGGTGGCGACCCCGGCATTGGGAAAGAGGATATAGGGGGCCCGGGCCTGCACCACCCACCGTTTCTCCGCCTGGCGAGCGATTTCGTATCCCGCCGGGAGCGCGGTGAAGTTCTCAACGTTGGCCGCGAGATTAAGCGTAAATTCCCCCTCGCGCTTGATGATGCTCTCCTCGACCAGGAAGTAGTCCACTGGCGCTTTGTCGCGCGGCGGTAGCGGCGCGTCAGAAATCCAGGCCCGGATCGCCGCGTCGGTAGCGGCGAACAGGCTGAGATCGTTGGCGCCGAACGGCATCACTTTCCCCAGCTCCAGGGTGGCGCTTTGCGCGGCGAACTTTTCGCAGGTGAAATGGGTGAAGGTGCCGCCCGCTTCGGTATGCCGCACGATGGCATCCATCCCGCTGGCCTGCAACAGCTGGTAGAAGCCAGGCGAAAAATCCCCGGCGTGGGCCGGGAGCAGCGCAAACTGGCGATACAGCGACCCGCGAATGGCGGTATGCATATCGAGATGGCTACGGTTGACCGGACCCGCCGCATCGGCGGCGCGATAGAAGGCCTGCACCGCTTGCTCCAGCGCAAAAGCCCGCCGCGACTCATTCCCCGGGGTGACCGCCAGATGGCGGCCGCCGAACAGGCGATTCAGGTCGTTGTGCAGATAGCGGCGTGCGGCGCGGATCGCCGGCAGGTTACCAAAGACGATCAGCAGCGCCTGAGTGAGCGGCTGCCGCCCCTGGCTCAGATCGTGGGTCAACTGCAGCAGCAGCTCCGTCGGCGCGGTCTCATTGCCATGCACGCCCGCGGAGAGGATCGTCGCCTGGCGCCACGGCGCCGTCGGCAGCAACTGCAGGATCCCCTCGCCCAGCCAGCGGGCCTCGATGCCCGCCGGGAAGCTCCACTCCTGCAGGCGGCAGTGCAGTAAATCGTTAACCAGGTGCTCCATCTGCCGCTCCTTAACGCTGAAAATCATAGACCGCGCCCAGGCGCAGGATCTGCGTCAGCTCATCCAGCGCCTGATAAACCTCGCGCAGCAGCTGCGGGTCCGCCAGATCGCGGGCGTGCAGCCGGTCGCGATAGTGTTTTTCCACCCATGCCGTCAGCTGCTGATAACGCTCGTCGTTCATCAGACTGTGGACGTTGACCGCCTGGCGTTCAGCCTCGTTGAGCACTACCCGCAGCCGCAGACAGGCCGGGCCGCCGCCGTTGCGCATGCTTTCCCGCAGGTCAAAGACCGCCACTTCATCGATCGGCGATGCGCTGTCGGCGGCGAGGTCGCTCAGATAGCGCCAGACGTTTTCCCGCTGGCGGCACTCCTCCGGCACCACGATCAGCATCTTGCCGTCAGGTTTACTCAGCAGCTGGCTGTTGAACAGGTAAGAGGCCACCGCGTCATCGAGCGACACCCGCTCGTCCGGCACTTCCACGCTGGTGAACGGGATATCCAGACTGTCGCTTTTAGCCCGTAGCGTCGCCAGCACCGTCGCCTGATCGACAAACGCCTGCTGATGGTGGAACAGCACATGGCGATTGCTGACCGCGATGACGTCGTTGTGAAACACGCCGCGATCGATAGCCTGCGGCGCCTGCTGGGCAAACACCGTGTAGCGCGGATCCAGCTGATGCAGGCGGGCCACCGCCTCGCTGGCCTCGAGGGTCTGCCGCGCCGGATACTTCACCGGGGCGATCCCGCCGCTGGCGCGTCGACCGTAGACAAAAAACTGCACCCCCTGTCGGTCATACTCCCGGCAGAAGCGGTTATGGTTGGCTGCCCCTTCATCGCCGAGGTCGCCATGCTGCGGCAGCGCCGCATGGTGGGCGAAGTAGCGCGGATCGGCGAACGTGGCGCCCAGGATCGCCGAGGTGGTGGGCGCCTCCTGCATACGGTGCAGCTTATTGTTCAGGTTGGCGACGGTGAAATGGACTTTGCCATCGGCGCTGTCCGCCGACGGTGAGACGGTCGCCGCATTGGCGGTCCACATCGACGAGGCGGAGCTGAAGGCGGAGAGCAGCTGCGGCGCCGCGTGGGCCGCCTGCCGGATGACCTGCTCATCGCTGCCCTGGAAACCGACTTCGCGCAGCAGACGTAGATTCGGACGCGGCTGCGGCGGCAGAATGCCCTGCACGAATCCGCGATCGGCAAGGGCTTTCATTTTATACAGCCCCTGCAGCGCCGCCTTTTTAGGGTTAGAGAGACCATCGCGGTTATTTTGCGAGGCTTCATTGCCGACGGAGAGTCCGGCGTAGTGGTGCGTCGGGCCGACCAGGCCATCAAAGTTTGCTTCAAAACCAGACATATGTCCTCACAGGATCCGTTATCAGAATGGCAGGCCCGGCGATACCGTCGCCGGGAGCGTCAGCGTATCGCTGACCAGAGAGGCCATCGGCCAGGCACAGTAATCAGCGGCGTACCACGCTGCCGCGCGATGGTTGCCGGAGGCGCCCACCCCGCCAAACGGCGCTTTACTCGAGGCGCCGGTCAGCGGCTTGTTCCAGTTGACGATCCCGGCCCGCGCCTCGTCCGCCAGCTGGTCAAACTGCGCCGCGTCGCTGGAGATCAGCCCGACGGCCAGGCCATAGCGGGTCTGGTTGGCAAGGCGGATGGCCTCCGGGAAATCGTCATAACGGATAACCGTCAGCAGCGGGCCAAAGTATTCTTCATCCGGCACCTCGATACCGGTGACGTCGACGATCCCCGGCGTCAGCACCGTGGAGCGCGGGTCGGGCTGGCGCATGCGCAGCAGCACCTTGCCGCCGAGCCCCTCCAGTTTTTGCTGCGCCGCCAGCATGTTCTGCGCGGCGTCGAGAGAAATCACTCCGCCCATAAACGGCGCGGGCTGGTCATCCCACTTGCCGGCGCGGATCTGCGCGCTGGCCGCGACCAGCCGCTGCAGCAGCGCATCCCCCTGCTCGCCGCGCGGCACGATCAGCCGGCGCGCGCAGGTGCAGCGCTGCCCGGCGGAGATAAACGCCGACTGGATAATCACATGCAGCGCCGCATCGACATCGGCCACGTCGGCGACGATCAGCGCGTTGTTGCCGCCCATCTCCAGCGCCAGCATCTTCTCCGGCTGGCCGCCGAAATAGCGATGGAAGTGGAAACCCGCCGCCGCGCTGCCGGTGAACAGTACGCCGTCGATATCACGATTTTCCAGCAGCGCCTGGCCAGTGGTTTTTCCGCCCTGCAGCAGATTGATCACCCCGTCAGGGACGCCCGCCTGCTGCCACAGCTGGACGGTCATTTCGGCGGTGGCCGGCGTCAGCTCGCTGGGTTTAAACACGATGGTATTCCCGGCAATCAGTGCCGGAATGATGTGCCCGTTGGGCAGGTGGCCCGGGAAGTTGTAGGGACCAAAGACCGCCATCACGCCATGCGGTTTGTGGCGCAGCTGTGCTTTTCCGTCCGGCAGCGTCGACTCATGAAAGCCCGTCCGCTGGTGATAGGCCTCGATGGAGATCGCGGCCTTGCCGATCATCGCCTGTACTTCGGTGCGGGTCTCCCACAGCGGCTTGCTGGTCTCCCGGGAAATCAGGGTCGCCAGCGCCTCTTTATGTGTCTCCAGCAGCGCGGCAAAACGCTCCACCACGGCAATACGCTCGGCCAGCGGCCGGTGCGACCAGGGGTAAAATGCCGCGCGCGCCGCGGCGCAGGCCGCCTGGACGTCGTCGGCACCCGCGCTGGCCGCCTGCCACAGCAGCGACTGATCCTCCGGGGCCAGTTTGCTCATCGTTGCCCCACTGCCCGCCTGCCACTGCCCGGCTATAAACTGTGCTTTTACCGCCATGATCTGTTTTCCTCTGGATTCAGGGTTACCGTATAAACGCGGTCGGTTTCACTGACCTGCAGCGCGTCCAGCGCGGCGGCGTCCAGTGAGACCTGCTCTTCGTGGGCCACCAGCAGCGCCCGGAAATTGTCGAACTGACCGTTGGCGACGAGCGTCGGCGCCGGCAGGGCGCCCATCAGCTGCTGGGCCGGCAGGCACTGGCTGTCGCGCACGGCGCGGATCTGATCGGTGTTCGCCTCCAGCACCGGTCCGGCATCGAAAATATCCACCGAGCCGCGCCAGCTGAATCCCTCTTTCTCGAGGATCGCCCGCGCCGGGGCGGTATTGGGATGCACCTGACCGATGACCTCGCGGGCCGCTTCCGGCAGCAGTGAGATATAGATCGGGTAAGCCGGCATCAGTTCGGCAATAAAGGTTTTCATGCCGGTGCCGGTCAGCCGGTCGGCATCGGCGAACGGGATGTCGAAGAAGTGATGGCCCAGCGCATCCCAGAACGGCGACTGCCCCTGCTCATCGCTGCAGCCGCGCAGTTCGGCAAACAGGTGCGGGGAAAACCACTCGCGGAAGGCGGCGATAAATAAAAAGCGCGCCTTGGAGAGCAGCAGACCATTGCGGTTGCGCTGATAGGCCGGGTCGAGAAACAGCGTACACAGTTCGCTGTGCCCGGTGTGGTCATAGCTGAGATTAAGCAGCTCCTGAGGCTTATAGACTCCCAGCGCTTTCGAGGCGCGAACCGTTTTCTGAATGCGAAAATTGTAAAACGGCTCGTCCAGGCCCACCGCGACCTCAATGGCGCTCACCCCCACCACCCGCGCCAGCGCGGTGTCTTCCAGTACAAACAGGAAACCCTGCTGGCCGCGCGGCAGTTCGCCGGCGAAGGTCTCGATACTGCGCCGGATCCGGGCCGCCAGGCGCTCGACGTCATGCGGTAAGGAGGTCATGCCGACCCCTGCCCGCGCGGCAAGGCGGACGATGTCGTCGAGATCGTTTTCCCGTACGGGACGAAATAGCATCACAGGCCGTCCTCCCGGTTAGCGGGTTAAGCGGGCAACGGCGCGATCAAGGCGCACGAAGGCTTCCGCAATATCCGCCAGCGGGATATTGAGCGCCGGCGCGAAGCGCAGCACGTCCGGGCCGGCAATCAGGGCGATCAGCCCCTCTTCCGCCGCCAGGTTGGTCAACGTTTTGGCCTTGCCGCGCAGCGGCCCCGCCAGCTCAGCGCCGATCAGCAGACCGGTGCCGCGCACGGCGCTGAACGCATCGTAACGGGCAGAGATCGCATTCAACTGGTCAACAATCAGCGCATGGCGCTCGCCAACGCCCGCCAGCAGCGGCGCATCGAGATGGGCCAGCACGGCGTTAGCGACGGTCGCCGCCAGCGGGTTGCCGCCGAAGGTGGTGCCATGGGTGCCCGGCTGGAAAACCTGTGCCCAGGCCTCTTTCGCCAGCATCGCGCCGATTGGGAAGCCGCCCCCCAGCCCTTTGGCGCTGGTGAGGATGTCCGGGACGACGTTGTAGTGCTGGTAGGCGTAGAGATGGCCGGTACGGCCCGCCCCGGTCTGCACCTCATCGAATATCAGGGTCGCGTGATGGCGATCGCAGAGGGTGCGCAGCGCCTGGAGGAACGCCGGGTCAGCGGGTATCACGCCGCCTTCGCCGATGATCGGCTCGACGATCACCGCACAGGTGCGCGAAGAGATGGCCGCGGTGACCGCCTCGATATCGTTATAGGGCAGATGGGTAATGCCCTGCGGCAGCGGAGCATAATCGCTGGAATATTTCGGCTGGCCGCCGACGGAGACGGTGAACAGCGTCCGGCCATGGAAGGCATGGTTGAAGGCGATGATTTCGCTTTTTTCACCACCAAACTTATCGTGAGCGTATTTCCGCGCCAGTTTGAGAGCGGCCTCGTTGGCTTCGGCGCCGGAGTTGCAGAAAAACACCTTATCGGCAAAGGTCGACTGCACGAGGGTTTTCGCCAGCTGCAGCACCGGCTCGTTGGTATAGCCATTGCCGATATGCCACAGTTTCGCCAGTTGATCCTGCAGGGCCTGAGCCAGCGCCGGATGGGCATGGCCTAAGGCATTCACCGCAATGCCGCCCGCCATATCGATATACTCTTTCCCCTGCTGGTCCCAGACGCGGGAACCCGCCGCCCTGACCGGAATAAACGGCGCGGGGGCAAAACAGGGAACCAGGTAAGCGTCAAAATCTTCGCGAGTCATAGTGCCTGACATCATTCATCTCCGGAACGTAAGACGACGGAAAACGCTCCCGCCGCGTTGGACAATCGACATTAACCCTGACCCTCGGCTTATTTTGGACACGAGCGCGCCCGCTGTGATGGCAAAAATATTCACCACAGGAAAAATAAGCCCTATTTATTTTGCGGGTATTTGTTAATTCATGGTTAACGTCATGTTGTTGTGTGGGCTAATGCTGGCCTGTGAACAATAAGATTGTCAATACGGGTGGAAGCAATTTATTCACTTTTTGAAGATCATCAAGATAATGAAAAACATAGAAAAAATATTTTTCTATGCACTTAAGTGAATAAAAAGTGAATTAAAATGCACAGCTTGCAGGTGGTTGGCGTGCGTAGTTATTCACTTAAAAAATAAAAAATCTAACAAAAATTTAAAAATCGGAATTGCCGTCAAATACCGCTTTATAAAATTGGTGATACCATTCATTGCACAGAGTTTACTGCTGTAGCTATTCCACGGTTTTACACGACATAAATAACACTGAGAAACAGGACTCTTATGGAAAAGTTATCTTACGCATCTGAAAGTAGTACATCTCCATGGACCACCTACCTGCGCCAGATCGACCGTGTCGCGCCTTATCTCGGCGATCTTGCCTACTGGGTGGAAACCCTGCGCCATCCGAAGCGTGCGCTGATCGTCGACATTCCTGTGCAAATGGACGACGGCACCATCCGCCACTTCGAGGGCTATCGCGTTCAGCACAATCTGTCGCGTGGACCGGGTAAAGGTGGTGTTCGCTACCATCCGGATGTCGATCTTAACGAAGTCATGGCACTTTCTGCCTGGATGACCATTAAGTGCGCCGCGGTCAATATTCCTTACGGCGGGGCCAAAGGCGGCATTCGCGTCGACCCCTTCTCACTGTCAGAAGGTGAACTGGAGCGTCTGACCCGCCGCTACACCAGCGAAATCGGCATTATTATCGGGCCGCAGAAAGATATTCCGGCGCCGGACGTCGGCACCAACGGTAAAGTGATGGCATGGATGATGGACACCTACTCCATGAACCATGGCACCACCATTACCGGCGTGGTCACCGGCAAACCGATCCACCTCGGCGGCTCCCTCGGCCGTGAAAAGGCCACCGGGCGTGGCGTATTTGTCACCGGCCGGGAAGTGGCTCGTCGCGCCGGTATCGAAATTGAAGGCGCCAAAGTCGCGCTGCAGGGCTTTGGTAACGTCGGTAGCGAAGCAGCCCGCCTGTTCGCCGGCGTCGGCGCCCGCGTGGTGGTCATTCAGGATCATACCGCGACCCTGTATAACGAAGGCGGGATTGATATGGCCGCCCTCACCGCCTGGCAGGCGGAGAAAAAGCAGATTGCCGGTTTCCCTGGCGCCCAGGAGATCGATAAAGACGCCTTCTGGACCACCCCGATGGACATTCTGATCCCGGCGGCACTGGAAGGGCAAATCACCCGCGAGCGCGCGGAGAAGCTGACCTGCAAACTGGTGCTGGAAGGGGCCAACGGCCCAACCTATCCGGAAGCGGACGACGTGCTTGCCGAGCGCGGCGTGATCGTAGTGCCGGACGTTATCTGTAACGCCGGCGGGGTGACCGTCAGCTATTTTGAGTGGGTGCAGGATATGGCCAGCTTCTTCTGGAGCGAAGAAGAGATCAACGCCAAGATGGACCGCATCATGACCGACGCCATTATTCACGTCTGCGATAAAGCCGCCGAGAAAGCGTGTACGCTGCGTACCGCCGCCTATATCGTGGCCTGCGAGCGCATCCTGATGGCGCGTAAAGACCGCGGCATCTACCCGGGCTGATCCCCGTCAGGATGTGAATCAGGGGGTGGCGTAGCGCCGCCCCCTTTTTTTCGCTATCGTGCCGTCAACCGCCGTTAGACCACAGCACCGGCCATCCCCGACGCTGCGACTCCGCCAGCAGCGCCGCGCACGGATTGACCGCGCAGGGGTTGCCAACCAGCGCGAGCAGCGGCAGATCCGAGATATGGTCCCCAAAGGCATAGCACGCCGCCAGCGGCTGGCCCCGTTCCTGCGCGTAGCGTTGAGCATGCAACGCCTTATGTTCGCCAATGGCGGTCCGCCAGAGTTCCCCGGTATAGTGTTCGTCAACCACCACCGGCTCTGAACACAGGGCATGCTCCACCCCCAGCGCCGCCATCGCCGGCCAGAGAATGTCGGTCATCGATCCGGAGACAAACACCACGTCATCCCCGCGCGCCTGATGTTGCCGGAGGATCGCCACCACCTCACGGTGAAAACCGTACCCACCTTCGCGATACAGTGCCTCAGCAACCGCCCGTACCTGGGCGCGCGGCTCATGGCGAAACAGCGAATAGTAGTAGCGATTGATCGCCTCCCGCGGTTGACCCGCTTTGCTAAGCGCCTGGAGCTGGCGGACAATCGCCGCGGCCGTCAAACCGCACTGCAGCGGATATTCCTCGGCATAGCGGTGCAGAAACAGGAACATACTTTTGCCGGTAATCAGCGTTTCATCCACGTCAAAAAAGGCGATGCTCATCCCCGTCCCCCTGCTCAATACTGACCAGATAATGTTGATGGCAGAGCGCCGCCTGCTCACACTCCTTACGAGTAATGTAGTTCAGGTCATAGACGCTGAAGCTAAAGCCGACTTCCGCTTTGCGGGTGCCGGTCTGGTCAAAACCGACCGAACACTCGCAGGTAAAGCGGCCGTGGGCTGAGCTTTTGCGCGACACCACATTCAGCACAATGGTCACCGGCAGCGGGAAAACAAAGCTGGAAAAAGCTACCTGCAGCGAGCTCAGCGTGAAGTACTTCTCGTCCATCGCCACGCCCGCCTCCGCCAGCAGAAATTTCTCCGAGGTGGCGATGATGGTTTGCCGCGCCGCCTCGATCAGCACCATCCCCTGGATGTGTTGCCCGGTCTGGTGGTCGCAGAGCAGCTCCGAGGCGTCCTGCAGGATCAGACGCGCGCAATAGCTATCTTCATCGCGTTTTTCCGGCGAGGTGATGAGGATGTTCTCTTTTTTACGTTTATGCACCAGCCGCTGATGATCGCGGTTGTTTTGATAATAGAGATCCTGCAGATTGACGATCTGGCGGATTTTATCCGGATAGTGCTGACGAATAATGCAGACCGTGCGGGAGATGTCGTCGAGCTGCACGCCCTGACCAATGACGATTTTATCGACGCCGGCGAGCTCGCCGCTCCAGACAAAACGCTCAAACTCGTTGACGGTCAGCACGTTCTGATGCCGCCGGGCAAAATCGGTAAATTTCTCACCCACCACAATTAATTTTTCCATGGCGCTTGTCTCCTCAGATCGCTTTCACAATTAACGCAATACCCATCCCGCCGCCGATACACAGCGAGGCCAGGCCGGTCGGTTTATTCTCCCGACGCAGCGCGTGCAGAAGGCTCACGACAATCCGGGTTCCGGAACTGCCGAGCGGGTGCCCGAGGGCAATCGCGCCGCCGTTGACGTTCAGGCGGGCGGCTATCTCCTCCGCCGTCATCTGATGCTCGCGGGCCAGCCCCTTGACCACCCCCAGCACCTGCGCGGCAAAGGCTTCGTTAATTTCCAGTCGCGCCATATCGCTGAGCTGAAAACGCCCGCGGCGCAGAGCGCACGTCATGGCCGGCAGCGGCCCAAGCCCCATCATCGCCGGGTCGACGCCGCCCTCGCCGAAGGCGACTATCTCAGCCAGCGGCCGCAGGCCGTACTGCGCAACGGCGCGCGCCGAGGCGAGGATCACTGATGCCGCGCCGTCGTTCAGCCCCGAGGCGTTGCCCGCCGTGACGCTCCCGTCGCGACGAAAAGCCGGTTTCAGCGCCGCCAGCTGGTCGGCGCTAAGGTCATGGCGGATCTGCTCATCCTCGCGGACCACGCTGACGCCCCGCTTCGCGCTGACCGTCACCGGCACTATCTCCTCGGCAAAATGGCCGGCGCGGCTGGCGGCGGAGGCTTTTTGATGGCTGTCGAGGGCGTACTGGTCCTGTTCTGCGCGCGAGATCTGCTCATGCGCGGCGATGGCCTCCGCCGTTTCCCCCATCGGAATATGCAACAGCGGATCGGTTAAGCCATCGCTCTGGATCAGATCCTCGCTGCTGAACGCGCCAAATTTCATGCCGCCCCTTATCTCTCCCCGCAGCAAAAACGGCGCCTGGCTCATGTTTTCCATCCCGCCAGCGACGACCATGTCGGCATAACCGCTCTGGATATGGATCGCCCCTTCGGTAATACTTTTCATACCGCTACCGCAGATCATATTCAGGGTGTAAGCCGGCTTTTGCACCGGGATCCCCGCCCGCAGCGCGACCTGACGCGCCGGCCCCATCCCCTGCCCGGCGGCGAGGACGCAGCCGCAGATCACTTCGTCAATCCACGCCGGGTCAATCCCGGCCTGCTGCAGGTTGTGGCGGACGGTGAGCGCGGCCAGTTCCACCGCAGAGACCGTTTTCAGGGCGCCAAGAAAACGCCCCACCGGCGTACGGCAGGCCGCGACGATATACACTTTATTCATGATTATTCCATTACGTAGAGCGAGGAAAGATACTGCGATGTCCCGGCTTCGCTGCCGGTAAAGCCCACATAGCCATCGGGATTGATCACCGCATAGTCATCGCGGCCAATCTGTAGCGCCTCGAGAAACGCCTCGTCCGCCGGGTCAAGGGCGCAGAATATAAACCAGCCGCCAGGTTTCAGGCGGGATAAGGGAGGACAGTCGACGCGCGCGGAAAAGACCACGACCTTACCGCTGGCGAAGGCGTCATAACTGTTGCGAAACCTCGCCTGCGGCGAGGTAAAGACGTACCACGGGACATGGTGGCCCATCAGGCCGTTCGGGTGAGCGCTCTGCGGCGCGGCAAAGCCGGCGTACTGCAGCGGCAGCTGGTGGCGATAATAGTGACGATTGCAAAACTCCGGAAAGTAGACCGCGTCGATATGATTTTTCGGCACCAGACCGGCAATCAGGCCGGTATCGTGATCGGTGGCATGCAGCACGCCGCTCACCGCGGCGAAGCGCTCGGTGCGATAGGATGCCAGCAGCCGGTCGCTGGCGACGCCATGCAGGTAAAAGGCCAGCTTCCAGGCCAGGTTAATCGCATCCTGAATACCGGTATTCATCCCCTGCCCGCCAATCGGACTGAACAGATGGAAAGCATCGCCTGCCAGCATGATATTGTGCTGCAGATTGTCATCGGCGATCCGGTTATAGAAGTTGGCGCTGGAGGACCAGGTCAGCGCCTGCGCCGGAGGAACCTCGGGGCAGAAGCGCGCCAGCGCCACGTTGATCTCCTGCAGATCCGGCACCGGACGCGGCGACGGTAATCGACCGGCTCTTTTAATCACGATCCTGACCTGATTGTCCGGCATGGGCAGAAAGATCAGAAAGCCCAGCTCGTCAATATAGTAAGAGGTTCCCGGGAGCGTCGCCGCGCTGGCGAACTGCACGTCCGCCATTACAAAATGCAGCGGGTAATCATGGCCGCTAAAGCCAATCCCGGCCAGCTCCCGGACGGTGCTGGCCGCGCCGTCGGCGCCGATAATATAGTCATAAGTAGCGGAACAGGCCCGGCGGGCATCGTCGAGCAGAGAGACGTGATAGCGCCCTTCCTCCCGCCGCCAGGAGACCAGCTGATGTCCGCGTTTCACCAGTTGACCGGCCTCGGCCAGCGCCGTTTCAAGGATCTTCTCCGTCCGCGGCTGCGGGATACTGACATGGAAGGGATAGCAGGTGGGGAGATGGCGGTTATCAATATGCAGAAACTTGCGGTTTTTATACCAGGCGTAAATTGACTGAACCTGCTTGCCCTGGGCGGTCAGCTCCCCGGCAAGGGCTAAGCCGTGGAAGGCTTTAATCGTCGCCGGACTGACGCTCAGCGCTTTGGACCAGGTGGTGCTGTGTGTATTTTTATCAATAATATCAAAATCAATTCCATACTTATTCAGATAGCAGCCAATGATTAACCCTACCGGGCCGGCGCCAACAATGAGTACTTTTTTCACGATCGAGCCTCTCTGTATGCCCCCAGGGGGGCATACGCGTGTTGCCTGGGTGCAGGGTGAGTTAGGGGTAGATATCGTCGGCCAGACGGCGATCGCCGGCGACATTGCAGATATGCCAGTAGGGATAAGGCTTCTCTTTTTCGCTCACGCTGTTGAGGATCGCCGCCTCCTCGTCGCTCAGCGTCCAGTTCAGTGCCGCCAGGTTATCCTCCAGCTGGGCGAGTTTGGTCGCGCCGATCACCAGCGATGTGATCCCCGGGCGGGTACGCAACCAGTTGAGCGCCACCTGCGCCACGCTGGCGTTGCGCTGACGGGCAATCTCCTGCATCACTTCCAGAGTCTGCCAGGCTTGTTCGCGATTGGCGATCGGCGCCGACTCAAACGGGGTGGCGTTCGCCAGCCGACTGCCCTCAGGAAACGCCTGATTGCGAGGGTATTTACCGGTGAGGAAGCCCCCGGCCAGCGGGCTCCAGACGGTGATGCCGACGTTCTGATCGACGCTGAGCGGGATAATCTCATGCTCCAGTTCTCGCGCGGCGATATTGTAATAGCCCTGATAGACGCAGAATTTTTCCAGTCCGAGGCGCTCTGAGATCCCCAGCGCCTTCGCCAGCTGCCAGGCCGCGTAGTTGGAGACCCCGATGTAGCGAATTTTCCCGGCGCGAATCAACGCATCCAGCGTCCGCAGGGTATCCTCCAGCGCGGTGCGCGGATCGAACCCGTGGAGATGATAGATATCGATATAATCCGTTTTCAGCCGCTGCAGGCTGGCGTCGACGGCATTAATAATATGGTAGCGCGACGCCCCCAGCGCGTTCGGATTGGGGTCGGTCTGCCAGCGTCCTTTGGTGCCGATAATCACCTGCTGGCGTTTCCCCTTCAGCGCGTTACCGAGCAGCTCTTCGCCCTGGCCGTTTTTATAACAGTCCGCGGTATCAAAAAAGTTAATCCCGGCGTCCAGCGCTTTGTACACCAGATCGTATGCCGTATGCTCAGGCACCACGCCGAATTCCGACCAGTTGCGTCCCGGCGCGCCGAGAAAGGCCCCTTTTTCACCAAACGTCATGGCGCCAAAACAGAGCTCCGACACCGACAGCCCGGTGGAACCTAAATACCGATACTTCATGCTTGACTTCCTTTTAAAGGTGACAACGTCACGCTAGCGATAACAAATCCGCTGGCGGTCAGGCATGCACCGGCCAGGGGAATATGCGAGAGGGAGACGCCGGCGGTGAGCAACAGCCCACCAAACCAGGCGCCAGCGGCATTGCCGAGGTTAAAGGCGGCGATATTGCACGAGGAGACCATGCTTTTGCCGGTCTCACTGCTGTCCAGCGCCTGCATCTGCAGCGGCGGAATGGTGGAGAACATCGCCGCCCCCAGCAGAAACACCGCCGCGCAGGCGCCGGGTAGCGTCTGAATGGCGAACGGAAAGAGGCACAGGACGACGATAAGCAAGGCCAGGGTCAGCAGCAGCGCCCGGCGGACCCCACCGTCGGTCAGGCGGCCGCCGAGGTGATTCCCGGCGACCATCCCGACGCCAAACAGCACCAGCACCGGTGGAATGAGATGTTCGCTCATCCCGGTGACGGTTTTCAGCATGGGCGCAATGTAGGTAAAGGCGGCGAAGACGCCGGAAAACCCGAGCGCGGTGATCAGCAGGCTGCGCAGCACCGTCGGATGGCGCAGCACCTTCAGCTCGTCGCGGATCCGACTCTGCACCGCCGGTTGGGCCTGACGGCCGGGCACCAGGGCAATGACTGCCAGGGCGGAAAGAATGCCAATCAGCGTGACCATAAAGAAGGTGTAGCGCCAGCCAAGGTATTGCCCTACCCAGGCGCCGAGGGGCACGCCCAGAATATTGGCCAGGGTGGCGCCGAGAAAGACGGCGGAGACCGCCGAAGCCCGTTTATCCACCGGCGCCAGCTCCGCGGCATAGACCGAACTGATGCCGAAGAATGAGGCGTGAGCTAAGGCGGTTATTACCCGGAAAATAATGAGCATGGTCATATTACCGGCAATACCGCAACCTAAATTACCGATGGAAAATAAGATCATCAGAAATAACAACGCCGGTTTTTTGGGGTAGCGGCTTAATAGCGGTGTGAGGAGCGGCGCGCCAATCACCACCCCACAGGCATAAGCGGTAATAGACCAGGCGGCAAGCGTAATGGATATATGAAAATCATGGGCCACATCAAGCAATAATCCCATAATCACAAATTCGGTGGTACCAATACCAAATGAGCCCACGGAAAGCGCATAAACTGCCGCAGGCAATCCCGCCGAACGGGAAACAGCAATAGTCATAAGTAACCTCATCTCCCGCCAGGACGGCGGGAGAATAGTATTCAGGGAGTTATTTTTCGATTAAGTTAAAGTCGCCCTGGTTATAGCGTAAGCCAGTGACGTTATCGGGAGTGAAAATATCTTCGATGGTGAGAATATCCTCAGGAGAGAGGGTAATATTGGCGGCTCCGGCATTATCACGCAGATGGGCAATTTTTCTCGCCCCCGGGATAGGCACGATATCCTCGCCTTTGCTCATGACCCAGGCAAGGGCAATCTGCGCAAGGGTCGCGTCATAGCGCGTGGCCACCTGCTGCAGGCGCTCAAGCAGCAGCTGGTTTTTGCGCATGGTCTCGGCCTGGAAGCGCGGCAGATTGCGGCGGAAATCATCCTCAGCGAAGACGCCAGGATCGGTGATTTTTCCCGTCAGGAAGCCGCGGCCCAGCGGGCTGTATGGGACAAAGCCCACCCCCAGCTCGCGGCAGGCGTTGAGAATACCGGCCTCCGGCTCGCGGGTCCACAGCGAGTATTCCGTCTGCACGGCGGTAATCGGATACACCTTGCAGGCCCGGCGCAGCGTCTGGGCTGAGACTTCCGACAGTCCGATATGGCGAATTTTCCCCTCTTTAACCAGGTCGGCCATGGTGCCCACCACGTCTTCCACCGGCACCGCCGGATCGACGCGGTGCTGATAGAGCAGATCGATGGTCTCGATATTCAGCCGCTTCAGCGACCCTTCCACTGACTCGCGAATATGTTCCGGACGACTGTCGACGCCGGCCATCCGCTCCAGTCCCTGGCCGGTCGGCAAAATACGAAAACCAAACTTGGTGGCAATCTGCACCTTATCGCGGATACCTTTTATCGCTTTCCCGACAAGAACTTCATTATCGAAAGGACCATACACTTCGGCAGAATCCAGGAAGGTCACGCCCATGTCCACCGCGGCATGAATCGTATTAATCGCCTGCGACTCCTCGGCGCCGCCGTAGGCGAAACTCATTCCCATACATCCGAGACCCAATGCGGAAACCTGGAACTTCTCTTTTCCGAGATAACGTGTTTTCACCTTATTTTCCTTACGTGCTGAATGTTATTAAATATATACTTCCCTTTTACATTGATAACAATTAATCTATTCCGAACTCGGTGTTAGCTGGAAATTAACAATGAAAACCTTGCCGGATTTGCAACAAATTGAAATATTAATACTCATAGTGAAACATGGCAGTTTTCGCCAGGCCGCGAGGGCATTAAATCTTTCACCACCGGCCCTCACCAGCGCTATTAATCATCTGGAAGAAAAGTTAGGCGTACGCCTGCTGAATCGCTCGACGCGCAGTTTGTCATTAACTACCGTGGGTGAGGAATTTCTTAATAATATGACGCCGGTGGTCAATGATTATCGCCGGGTGGTTGACAGCCTGAATTATCATCGCCTGACGCCGGAAGGCGTGGTGAAAGTCAATTTACCGCGTATTGTTCTTGACCTGTTTTTTCAACACTATTTTATTGCCTTTAAAACCGCCTATCCCGATGTAACGCTCGAACTGTATACCACCGATCGGAAAGTCAATATTATTGAGTCCGGTTTTGACGCCGGTATTCGCTATTCGCAGGATGTGCCCAAAGATATGATTGCCATCCCCTTTGGCGAGAAGCTGTCGCTGATCCCGGTGGCCAGCCCGGCCTATATCCGCGAGGCCGGCGAGCCCGACACCCCGCAGTCGCTGGTCAATTTCCGCTGCATCAACCGCTGTTTTCCCAGCGGCGAAAAGTACCGTTGGGAGTTTATTAGCCCCAGCGGTGAGCCAAGCGAAGTCGCGGTCAGAGGCGATCTGGTCGTTGATTCCGATACGGCGATGATCCAGGCGGCGGAGAGCGGATTAGGCATCGCCTTTGTCTATCAGTCGCTGGTGACGCAGCAGTTGAGCGCGGGCAGCCTGGTCCGTTTGTTACCCGACTACCACTATCCTGCCGACCATTTCTGCGTCTACTACCCGAGCCGGAAACATATACCGGTGCCGCTACGGGCCTTTATCACCTGGGTCATGGCGCAGAATAAGAGCATCCTCAGTGAGTAAAGGGCTCGCGGGTTAACCCATCGCTATTTGCCACAATAAACGCACATACCGTTAACCAATTTTTTTCCTTCGCCTTGAATTATGGCGGTCGCGCGACATAAACTCGTTAGAGCTCTAACGATATTGACAGACGACCTATGGACAATCGACAGCTTAACTTCTCCCATCTTTTATACCTCACCGCCCATCACTGGCGGCTGGCGGTCAACCGTCGGCTAAAGGACCTTGGCCTGAGCCAGGCCAGTTGGGTGGCGGTCGCGGCCATTGCCCGCCAGCCACAGCCGCTGTCGCAAAGCGAACTGGCGCAGGAGCTGGGGGTAGAGAGTCCGACCATTGTGCCGCTGATCAACCGGCTGGTCGCCCTCGGCCTGGTGGAGCGTGTCACCACCGCCAGCGATAAACGTAAGCGGCTGCTGGTCGCCACCGAGCAGGGAATGGCGCTGTATGAGCAGGTCAAAACGGTGGCGGACGATCTGCGCGAAGAGATCCTGACGGCGATTACCCCGCAGGAGCGGGAGCAAACTCAGCGTGTGCTGGAAAAACTGCTGCGCGAAGTGGAGAAGAAATAATGCCCCGTCGCCAGGATAACCCCTATGCCCCGCATGACTGGGCGCCGCATGAAAAACCAGCCCTGCTTGGCTCGCCCTCGACGCCGCTGCACAGTCCGCAGAAACGTCTCGCCTATGGCGTGGTCGGCCTGCTGGTGTGCCTCACCGGCGCGCTGGGCAACGCGGTGGTCACCGCCAACCTGCAGCTGCTGCAGGGCACCTTCGCCGCCTGGTCGACCGAGATCGCCTGGCTGCCGGCGGTGTACGTCATGACCAACGTCTCCATCAACCTGCTGCTGGTGAAATTTCGCCAGCAGTTTGGGCTGCGCGCCTTTACCGAAGGCTTTCTGGTGCTCTATGTACTGGTCACCTTTTTCCACCTGTTCGTCAACGATCTCAGCTCGGCGATGATGGTCCGCGCCGCCCACGGCATGGTGGCCGCAGCGCTCAGCTCGCTGGGGATCTACTACCAGGTGCAGGCCTGGCCCGCACGCCACCGCCTGAAAGGGCTAACCATCGGCATCACCGGCTCGTCGCTGGCCATTCCGCTGGCGCGTCTCTTTTCCACCGAACTGCTGCAGATCGATGAATGGCGCGGCCTTTACTTCTTTGAACTGGGGCTGGCGCTGGTGTCGCTGGCCTGCGTCATCGCGCTGAAACTGCCGCCGAGCGATCGTAAAAAGGTGTTCGAGAAGAAGGATTTTATCACCTTCTTTCTGCTGGCGCCCGGCATGGCGCTGGTGTGCGCCGTGCTGTCGCTGGGGCGGCTCGAGTGGTGGTTTGAAGCGCCGTGGATCGGCTGGTCGCTGGCGGCAGCGGTGGTGCTGATCGTCGCCGCTATCGCCTTTGAGCATAACCGCAGCAATCCCCTGCTCAATACCAAGTGGCTCTCCAGCGGCAGCATCGTACGCCTCGGCCTGATTATGCTGCTGATCCGCATCGTGCTGGCGGAGCAAAACACCGGGGTCATCGGCTGGTTGCAGTACGTTGGTCTGCAAAACGAACAGATGACTAACCTCGCATGGTCAATTTTCGCCGGCATTCTGTGCGGGATCATCGCCAGTTGTCTGACGCTCAACCCGCAGAAGCTCTACTGGCCGACCGCCACCGCCCTGGCGCTGATCATGGTAGCCTCGCTGCTCGACAGCCAGTCCAACGCCCTCACCCGTCCGGAACAATTAATGTTCAGCCAGTTTTTACTCGGCTTCGGCAGCGCCTTCTTTCTGGCCCCGGCGATGCTCGCCGGCATTGGCGGCGTGTTTGCCGATCCGCGCAACCTGGTCAGCTTCTCGGTGCTATTCGGCATGAGCCAGAACATCGGCGGTCTGCTGGGGTCGGCGATCCTCGGCACCTTCCAGACCTGGCGGGAAAAATTTCACTCCAGCCAGCTGGCGGACCAGATCACCACCCTGAACCCGCTGATCGTCGAGCGGCTGCAGCAGTATAGCCAGATGTATCAGAGCCAGATCGGCGACAGCACCCTGCTTAACGTTCAGGCCACCACCCTGCTGCAAAACGCCGCGACGCTGCAGGCCAATATTCTCGCCTGGAATGACACCTACCTGCTGACGGCGGCCATCTCCGCCGGCACATTAGTGTGGGTTTTCTGGCGCTTAATTCGCTTACGACTGACCGCCCGTATCGCCTTAAAACGCGCCACCGGCAGCAAATAATTATCATCATTTCATCTCTGGAGTCGTTATGAGTCAGCAGGATGCGGCCAAACAACAGGCCAACACCCGGAACAACATTCGCGTGGTCTCCATTTTTACCGCCGCAGCGATAGGCCTCGTCGGCGTATTAGTGATCCTCTACGCCTGGCAACTGCCGCCGTTCACCCGGCATAGCCAGTTTACCGATAACGCCTATGTGCGCGGGCAGACCACCTTTATCAGCCCGCAGGTCAACGGCTACATCACCGCCGTCAACGTCAAAGATTTCGCAATTGTCCAGCCGGGCGAGGTGCTGTTCCAGATAGACGATCGCATCTATAAGCAGCGGGTGCATCAGGCCCAGGCGACTCTGGCGATGAAGGAGGCCGCGCTGCGCAACAATCTGCAGCAGCGCAAAAGCGCCGAGGCGACGATCGCCAAAAATGAAGCCGCGCTGCAAAACGCCCGCGCGCAGAATCTGAAAATCCAGGCCGATTTAAAACGGGTACAGGAGCTGACTGCCGATGGTTCGCTGTCGATCCGCGAGCGTGATTCGGCGCGCGCCAGCGCGGCGCAAGGGGCTGCGGATATTGAACAGGCGAAAGCGGCGCTGGAGATGTCGCGCCAGGACCGTGAATCGACCATCGTCAATCGCGATTCGCTGGAAGCCGACGTGGCCAGCGCCAAAGCCGCCCTCGAGCTGGCGCAGATCGACCTGCAGAATACGCAGATCATCGCCCCCACCGGCGGCCAGCTGGGGCAGATCTCGGTACGTCTTGGCGCCTACGTCAGCGCCGGAACCCATCTGACCTCGCTGGTCCCGCCCCAGCACTGGGTGATCGCCAACCTGAAAGAGACCCAGCTTGCCGAGGTGCGTATCGGCCAGCCGGTCACCTTCACCGTCGACGCGCTTAACGGTGAGCGTTTCCATGGCAAGGTGCAGAGCATCTCCCCGGCGACCGGGGTGGAATTCAGCGCCATCTCACCGGACAACGCCACCGGCAACTTCGTCAAGATCGCCCAGCGGATCCCGGTGCGCATTACGGTCAACGACGGGCAGAAGTACAGCGAACACCTGCGTCCCGGTATGTCGGTGCAGGTGACCATTGATACCCGCGCGGAGAAACAGCCATGATCCGCCCGGTCACCCTTGCCCTCGCCCTGGCGCTGGTCGGCTGTCAGTCCGCCGACGTGCAGCGCGCGCAGCCGACCCTGACCATCCCTGCCGCCTGGCGGGCCGACGTTGGCCCTGCCAGCCCGGTGGACGGCGTCTGGTGGCGTAATTTCCATGACAGCACGCTCAACCAGTATGTCGACCGGGCGCTGCGCTATAACAGCGATGTGCTGATCGCCCGGGAGCGGGTGAATGAGTATCAGGCGCGGGCCTATGCCGCCGACAGCAGCCTTTTCCCCTCGCTGGACGCCAGCCTGACCGGCACCCGCGCCCGCGCGCAGTCCGCCGCCACCGGCCTGCCGATCCACAGCACGCTGTACAAAGGCGGCCTGACCGCCAGCTATGACGTCGATATCTGGGGAGCGAATCGCAGCGCGGCCAGCGCCGCCGGAGCCAGCCTCGAGGCGCAAAAAGCCGCTGCAGCCGCGGCCAATCTAAGCGTCGCCAGCTCGGTGGCCGTCGGCTACGTGACCCTGCTGTCGCTGGATGAGCAGCTGCGGGTTACCCAACAGACGCTGAAATCACGGGAAGACGCGTGGCGCCTGGCGAAGCGTCAGTTTGAAACCGGGTATACTTCACGCCTTGAGCTGATGCAGGCAGATTCGGAGCTGCGGTCAACGCGGGCGCAGATCCCGCCGCTACAGCACCAGATTGCGCAGCAGGAAAATGCGCTCAGCGTGCTGCTGGGTGATAACCCCGGCGCGGTAAAACGCGGCGAGTTCGCCCAGCTCACTCCGCTGCGTCTGCCGTCGCAACTGCCGTCCACCTTACTCAACCGCCGCCCGGATATCGTACAGGCTCAGCGTCAGCTGGTGGCCGCCGATGCCACCCTGGCCTCGTCGCAGGCGCAGCTGCTGCCGTCTATCAACCTCACCGCCACCGGCAGCCTGCAGGATCGTACACTGCCGGACCTGCTGGACAACCCGCTGCGGCTGTGGAGCGTCGGCGGCAGTATTTTGGCGCCGCTGCTTAACCGCCAGGCGTTAAATGCCCAGGTGGATGTCTCCATGGCCCAGCGCAACCAGGCGCTCTATAGCTACGAGAAAACGGTGCGCGGCGCGTTCAAAGAGGTGAATGACAGCCTTGACGCCATTAGCCGCTACGGTGAACAGCTGGCCGAACTGCAGGGGCAGGTGGCGGTGGCGGAGGAAACATTGCGCATTGCGCAGAATCGCTACCGTAACGGCTACTCTTCGTATCTGGATGTGCTCGATGCCCAGCGAACGCTGTTCTCCACCCAGCTTAGCGTAGTGCAGGTGAAGAACAACCTGCTGCTGGCGCAGATCGATCTTTACCGGGCGCTGGGAGGCGGCTGGATGAACGCGTGAATCCCCTGTGCGCGCCGGTCCACAACCGTGGAGAGCGCAGAAACCCATATTCAGGCCGGTGTAGCGCAGCGCTACCCGGCAACAACCACCAGGGAGTCAATCTATGCAACAACAGTGGTCTGCCGTCGATAATTTCATGATTTCTTCGCTTATTCCTGAAGATGACATACTGAGTCAGGTACTGGAAAACAACAAACGCGCCGGGCTACCTGAACATGATGTTGCGGCCAATCAGGGGCAACTTCTGGCGCTGTTGGTGCGCATAACGCAGGCGCGGCGGATCCTGGAAATTGGCACGCTCGGCGCCTATAGCGCTATCTGGATGGCGCGCGCGCTGCCCGCCGACGGAAAGCTGATTACCCTCGAGGCCGATCCTGGCCATGCCGGGGTGGCGCGCCAGAATATCCGCCTTGCGGGGCTAAACGAGCGCATTGAACTCATTGAAGGACCGGCGCTGAACACGCTGGAAAATTTCGCGAATGTGCAGCCGTTCGACCTGATCTTTATTGATGCCGATAAACCTAATAATCCTCGCTATCTGGAGTGGGCGCTGCACTATTCGCGCCCCGGGACGCTGATCGTGGGCGATAACGTGGTGCGCGATGGCGAAGTGATTAACGGACAAAGCGATGATGCGCGCGTGCAGGGCGTGCGTCGGTTTATCGAAATGATCGGGGATAACCCGCGGCTCACTGCCACCGCGCTGCAGACGGTGGGCATCAAGGGATGGGATGGGTTTACGCTGGCGCTGGTGAATGGGTAAGATCCGGGCGGCCTGATGCCCTCATCCCGGCCCTCTCCCCCAGGGAGAGGGAGAAAACCCGCGCCGGGACGCGTCACCAGCGGCATTCGTCCGCTGACGATCATTGGGGATAATACGTATACTGATAGTGCAGAGACGCGTCGCTTTTTCCGCCGTATCCTTCATGCTCGCCATATTCCCCGGTACAGTTCCCCTCGGGGTCCCAGCCTAAACAGCGCGACTGGTGTTTTGTACTATACGTGGTGGTTCTTTCCTCGGATAACCACCGCCCTTTTTCATCCCAACGCAGCGTCGTGGTCGCATCCGAGTCGGCAATGCGGCTTAAATGCCCTTCCGCGTAGCGATAATTGACAACAAGCATGGCCATCATGCCGCCATTGACCGTTTTACGCGCCAGCCGGTGGCGGTCGTCATAGTGATAGGTGGTTGTGCTCATGGCTTTGGGCGGTTGCTGCGACACGAGTAGATTATCTGAACGTACAATGCGCCCGAGATTATCGGTGTAGAACTGCTCACGCATGACCATTTTTCTGATATTTCCCGTCGCGCTCCGGGTCTGTCGGATATATTCCCGCATCCATCCTTTATCATTTCGCCAGTGAACATTATCTCTGACTATCGTGGAGTCATTCGCGGTATTAAAGGTTTTTGCTCGCTCGTAACTTTCCAGCCGGCGGCACCGGGCAAAACGCAGCGTGCCTGCGTCGTTATTTTGGCTACCGTCAATTTTTACGCTCTGCACATCGCCATTGAGCGGTGGAAGATAGGTCAAAATAAAAAAATTGGCATCGTTGATCGCCCGCTGGGTTTCATCACAGGAAAAAGCGTGAACGAAAGGCTTACACGCCGTAATAACAAGAATGGCCGACACCAGCATAAATAGTCTGTACATAGCCATCATCGTAAAAATAGACTCCGAGTCCTGTTTATCCGGCAAAGCGAGGCTAAACATACGCCAATAAAGCAGGTTCCCCAAGCCACCGGGTTGATTTTCAGAATCCGTTAATTTTACGTCCGGGAGAACCGGTATGGGCCACATCCGGGGCGGGAAGATTACCGGGTGCGGCGTACTGATGAGTATCAGCCTCAGGATATGCCCCCGCCCGGCAAGCACAGCGCCACCGGGCGGGGGGAAGGAAGGGATTACGGCGTGATCTGCTCCATCGCCTGCAGGACGCGTTTGTCCGAGATAGGATACGGGGTGCCCAATTGCTGGGCGAAGAAGCTCACCCGCAATTCCTCGATCATCCAGCGGATCTCCCGGACATCGTCGTCCTCACGGCGGTTCGGCGGCAGCTTATTCAGCCACTGCTGCCACGCCTGCTGCACGCTCTCAATTTTCAGCATCTGTGCGCGATCGCGGTGCGGATCGATAGCCATCTTCTCGAGACGCTTTTCAATCGCCTGCAGATAACGCAGCGTATCGCCAAGACGGCGGAAACCGTTGCCGGTGACAAAACCGCGATACACCAGACCCGCCATCTGCGCTTTGATATCCGACAGCCCCAGCGCCATGGTCATATCCACGCGGCCTTTCAGCCGTTTGTTGATATTGAACACCGCGGTGAGGATCTGCTCGACCTGTTTAGCGATCTCCACCACCGTGTCGTTGAGCTCGGCTCGCACTTTATCGTGCAATTGACTGAAGCCCTCTTCCGTCCACACCGGACCACCCGCCTCGTCGATAAGCTTATCAACGCCGCAGGAGATGCAATCGTCAATCAGATCCAGCACTTTACCGTACGGGTTAAAATAGAGCCCAAGCTTGGCTTTGTTCGGCAGTTTTTCGTGCAGATACTTAATCGGCGACGGGATGTTGAGCAGCAGCAGGCGGCGCAGACCACGCCACATGGCCTGCTGCTGTTCCTGTGGATTATCAAACAGCTTGATAGCCACGCTGTCGCGCTCGTCCACCAGCGCCGGCCAGGCTTTCACCTTATAGTTGCCGCGTTTCTGTTCGTAACTTTCCGCCAGCGTACCAAAGCTCCAGATATGCAGCCCGCTCTGCTCGATGCCGTCATCGGCCACCGCCGACAGCGTCTCCTGAACTTTGCCCTTCAGCGCGTCTTTCAATGCCTGCAGCGAGCGCCCTTCCTGCAGCTTCTTGTTTTTGTCATCCACCACCCGGAAGGTGATTTTGAGGTGATCGGGCACCTGATCCCACTGCCAGGCCTCGCGGTCGATGGTCACGCCGGTCATCTTACGCAACTCACGCTCCAGCGAATCAAGCAGCGGCAGCTCAAGCGGCGTCGCCCGGCCGAGAAACGCTTCCGCATAGTTAGGGGCCGGGACGAAATTGCGCCGCACCGGCTTCGGCAGCGATTTTATCAGCGCGATAATCAGCTCGCGACGCAGGCCGGGGATCTGCCACTCAAATCCGGCCTCCTCCACCTGGTTCAGCAGCGGCAGCGGAATATGCACCGTCACGCCATCGGCATCGGCGCCCGGTTCAAACTGGTAGCTAAGCCGCAGCTTTAGGTTGCCCTGATGCCAGAAGTTCGGGTAGTCCAGCTTGCTGACCTGCTCCGCCCCCTCTTTAATCAGCATGCTCTTTTCAAAATTGAGCAAGTCTGGCGTTTCGCGGCTGGCCTGCTTCCACCAGGCATCAAAATGACGGGCGGAGATGACGTCGTGGCTAATGCGCTGGTCGTAGAACTCGAACAGGGTTTCGTCATCCACCAGGATGTCGCGGCGGCGCGATTTATGCTCCAGCTCTTCGATTTCCGCCCGCAGCTTCAGATTTTCCCGGAAGAAGGCATGCCGCGTCTGCCAGTCGCCCTCCACCAGCGCGTGGCGGATAAACAGTTCGCGGCACAGCGCCGGGTCGATCTGGCTGTAGTTGACCTTGCGTGCGCCAACGATCGGCAGGCCGTAGACGGTGACCTTCTCCGTCGCCATCACCGCGCCCTGCGCCCGCTCCCAGTGCGGTTCGCTGTATGAGCGCTTGATCAGGTGCTGCGCGACCGGCTCAACCCACTCCGGCTCAATGCGGGCGGCGATGCGCCCCCACAGCCGGCTGGTTTCCACCAGTTCCGCCACCATCGTCCATTTTGGCGGCTTTTTAAACAAACCGGAACCCGGGAAGATGGAGAAGCGGGCGTTGCGCGCGCCGGTAAACTCCTGCTTATCGGCATCCTTCATGCCGATGTGCGACAGCAGACCGGTCAGCAGCGCAGTATGGATCTCGCGATATTCCGCCGGCTCGCTGTTGATCGGCAGGCCGAGCTCTTTCACCACCTGGCGCAACTGGGTGTAGATGTCCTGCCACTCGCGCACGCGCAGATAGTTAAGAAAATCGACCCGGCACTGGCGGCGGAACTGATTCGACGACAGCGCCTTCTGCTGCTCGCCAAGGTAGTTCCACAGATTGACGAAGGCGAGGAAATCGGACTCTTTATCGTGGAAGCGGCGGTGCTTCTCATCGGAGGCCTGCTGTTTGTCCATCGGCCGCTCGCGCGGGTCCTGAATCGACAGCGCGGAGGTGATGATCATCGCTTCCCGCACGCAGCCGTGCTTCTGCGCCTCCAGCACCATGCGCGCCAGACGGGGATCCACCGGCAGTTGGCTGAGCTGGCGGCCCATCGGCGTCAGCTTATAGGCGGTGGCCTGCTCATCGGTGGTGATGGCGCCCAGCTCTTCCAGCAGGCGCACGCCGTCCTGGATATTGCGCTTATCCGGCGCTTCGACAAACGGGAAGGCGGCGATATCGCCTAAGCCCAGGGCGGTCATCTGCAGGATGACCGACGCCAGGTTGGTACGCAGAATTTCCGGGTCAGTAAACTCCGGGCGCGACAGGAAATCGTCTTCCGAATAAAGACGAATACAGATCCCTTCCGAGACGCGGCCGCAGCGGCCCTTACGCTGGTTGGCGGACGCCTGGGAAACCGGCTCGATCGGCAGGCGCTGCACCTTGGTGCGGTAGCTGTAACGGCTGATACGCGCAGTACCGGGATCGATAACGTATTTAATGCCCGGCACGGTCAGCGAAGTTTCCGCCACGTTGGTCGCCAGCACGATGCGTCGTCCGCTGTGCGGCTGGAAGACGCGGTTCTGCTCGCTGTTGGACAGGCGGGCATACAGCGGCAGCACTTCAGTATGGCGCAGATCCAGCTTATTCAGCGCATCAGCGGTATCGCGAATTTCCCGCTCACCGCTCATAAAGATCAGAATATCGCCGGGCCCTTCGCGCCCCAGTTCGTCAACCGCATCAAAAATCGCCTGTAATTGATCGCGCTCGGTGTCGTCCGCCTCTTCCACTATCGGCCGGTAGCGGACTTCCACCGGGTAAGTCCGCCCGGAGACTTCGATAATGGGCGCATGATTGAAATGCTTTGAGAAACGTTCCGGGTCGATGGTCGCCGAGGTAATGATGATTTTCAGGTCCGGGCGGCGCGGCAGGAGCTCTTTCAGATAGCCGAGCAGAAAATCAATGTTCAGACTGCGCTCGTGCGCTTCATCGATAATGATGGTGTCGTACTGCATCAGCAGGCGATCCTGCTGGATCTCCGCCAGCAGAATACCGTCGGTCATCAGCTTGACCATGGTGTTGTCGCTGACGTGATCGCTAAAGCGAACTTTATAGCCGATGCAACTGCCCGGCTCCGTTTGCAGCTCCTCGGCGATACGGTTGGCGACGGTTCGCGCCGCCAGACGACGCGGCTGGGTATGGCCGATCAGCCCTTTCAGCCCGCGGCCCAGCTCCATGCAGATTTTTGGCAGCTGGGTGGTTTTACCCGAACCGGTCTCTCCGGCGACGATCACCACCTGGTGATCGCGCACCGCCTCGAGAATCTCTTGTTTTTTCTGGCTAACCGGCAGGTTTTCCGGATAGTTGATGGCCGGACGCGCCGCTTCGCGCAGCAGGACTTTACCGGCTGCCTGGCTTATCTCCTGCGCCATCTCGTGGAGGATGGCTTGTTGCGATTCAGGATTTTTAACCTTCTTCACGCCGTGCAGACGGCGGGCGAAGCGCGTTTTATCGCGCAGCATCAGGCCATCGAGCTGTTGATAAAGCTGGGGGAAGGTGATTTTTTGTTGTTCTGTCATAGCGTTATCGGGCAGAGCTCTGCCGGGAAAATCTCTTTTGATGTATTGCCTTAGAGTACCACATCTGTGTCATCCGTGCCTTGTTCAAAAAATCTGAACATAGGATTCGATATATTGCGCTATCTCTGTGGCGCGATTGTGAATACAGTGTCAACAAGCACCAGGGCATTGACCCGTCAATCACATTAAAAAAGGAAACACCCATGAGCAAAGTATTAGTTCTGAAATCCAGTATTCTGGCAGGGTACTCACAATCTGGTCAGCTTTCCGACTATTTTGTTGAACAATGGCAGGAAAAACACCCGGGCGACGAGATCACCGTGCGTGACCTGGCCGCTAATCCGATCCCGGTTCTGGATGGTGAACTGGTTGGCGCCCTGCGTCCGAGCGACGCGCCGCTGACTCCGCGTCAGCAGGAAGCGCTGGCCCTTTCCGACGAGCTGATCGCCGAACTGAAAGGCAATGATGTGATTGTTATCGCTGCGCCGATGTACAACTTCAACATCCCGACGCAGCTGAAAAACTATTTTGACCTGGTGGCTCGCGCCGGCGTCACCTTCCGCTACACCGAGAAAGGGCCGGAAGGTCTGGTGACCGGTAAACGTGCGGTCGTCGTGACCAGCCGCGGCGGTATCCATAAAGATACCCCGACCGACCTGGTCACCCCGTACCTGTCCACCTTCCTCGGCTTCATCGGCATCACCGACGTGAACTTCGTGTTCGCCGAAGGTATCGCTTACGGCCCGGAAGTGGCGGCCAAAGCGCAGTCCGACGCGAAAGCGGCCATCGACAGCGTGGTTGCAGCCTAAGATTTCCACTCCCGCCGCCCGGCGGGAGTGTTTTTTCCCCCTCGCCCATCCCCCTTTTACGAGCCGCCTCGTAAATTCACACATCATTCCAACGCCTTAAGCCACCAGCCTGTACCATGGCTGTAGCCGCGCGAATCTGGCTCACTCCCGGTCGCTGACGGCAACCGTTGTCATGGTCAAAAACAGGAGTGCGTACTATGTACACTCGATGGTGTACATGGTACCTTAGCAAGGAGCGTTTTCGTGTGTCATGCCATTGAATTTATCGAAACGTCGCTATTTACCCGCCAGATAAAACAGCTGGCCAGCGATGAAGATCTGAGGGCACTGCAGAGGCAACTCATAGGCAATCCGGATTTCGGCGATCTTATCCAGGATACCGGTGGGTTACGGAAAATAAGAATGGCGACAGGCTCACAGGGAAAAAGCGGCGGCGTGCGGGTGATTTATTTTCTGGCAACCCGCGAGATCATCTATCTCGTCTTAGCCTACCCCAAGCTCACCAAAGAGAGCCTGAGCGCAGCGGAAAAAAACGAACTCAGGAAACTGACCCGGCGACTAAAAATGAGGTTTGAAATGGGTTACTTCGACGAGCTTAAAGCGTCCCTGGAAGAGGCTGTTGAGATCAAAGACGGCAACAAGGCCCCAGCCCGAGCGACGCGCTATGAAGTTGCTGATGTGAAAGCCATCCGCACGCAGCTTAATGTTTCGCAGGCGGAAATGGCAAAAGCGCTGGGTACCAGCGTGGATACTATCAAAAGTTGGGAGTCCAGGCGGCGCAACCCGACAGGCCTGGCAGCAAAAGTACTGGCGGTTATCCAGGCCAACCCGGCGTTCTTTCGCGAACTGGCTGAGCACTAATCCACTGAGCCCCTCCGGGTTGCCCTGGAAAGTTAGCGCTGCGTTTTTGGCCGCAGGTTTTCATCAAATTCCAGTCGCTTACGCCCTGCTTCCACTTCCCGTAATGGCTCCACCTGATGCAGCGTCTGCTTACAGCGCTCCACCAGCACCTGGTATTCACGGGTACCCTGTTTTTTCCACGCCAGCTCCTGTTCGCTCAGGGTGCGAATCGCTTTTGCCGGGCTGCCGATAATCAGATGGTTGGCGGGCATCTCGGCGTTGGCTTTGACAAAGGCCGAAGCGCCGACAATGCTGTTTTCGCCAATGACCGCCCCGTCGATAATCACCGCGCTCATGCCCACCAGCGCGTTGCGGCCAATCACACAGCCGTGCAGGATTGCACCGTGGCCGATGTGACCGTCCTCTTCCACCACCGTATCCTGGCCGGGGAATCCATGCATGACGCAGTTGTCCTGAATATTGGCGCCGTCTTTAACTACAATACGGCCGAAGTCGCCGCGCAGGCTGGCATTTGGCCCAACATAGACCCCTTTACCGAGGATCACGTCGCCAATCAGCACAGCGGTTGGGTGGACGTAGCTCTCCTCCGGCACCACTGGCGTCAGTCCATCAATCTGATAAATCGGCATGCAACCTCCTTATGCGCCCGGCAAACCGCCAAAGCGCTGATAATAGAGCGGGCCCGGCGCCGGAAGCTCGCCCACCGAGCTTTCCCCTTTCTCGCTGACGAACGCCAGCGCGCCGGGATTCACGCGTTGATAAATATTGATACACAGCTGGCGGGCGGTTTGCCCCGCCCAGTGCGCCGGCAGCAGCTCTTCCGGCAGCAGCGGATCTTTGAGCACCACCCGGCGATAAAAATGGATCAGCAGCAGCTGGATCTGGAAACAGCGCTCAGGCGTCAGCTCGGCCGGGTCGCAGTCGCGCAGCAGCGGCAGTAACGGTCGGAATAGCGAGATGAAAGATTCATACATCTCGTTTTGTTCAGTGAGATGCCAGCACTCCTCCACGCGGCTGCGCAGCGCCGCACGGGAGAGCGCCAGCGGCGAATGGGCTTCAAAACAGATGACGTTTTCGGCGACGCCCGCTTCGTGGAGCAGCGACTGGACATCGGCCAGTTTTTGCGACGGCGAGGCCAGCAGGCTGGGCGCCAGCGCGCCAAAGCCCTGCCACAGCAGCTGCTTTTTGACGTCGGCGAGCACATTTTTCTCCAGGCCTTCCGAAAGCAGCAGCAGCCAGGTACCGTCCCATTCCGGGGCACTGGCGCGATAAATTTTATGTTCCGCGCGCCGGGTCAGGCGCAGCCCTTTATCGCTCAGGCGATAGAAGCTGCGCCGGCCGATACGGACGACATCGAGCCACTCTTCTTTATTGAGGCGAAATAGCGCGGTGCGGACAAAGCGCTCGCCGAAGCCTAATCCTTCCAGCAGCGCCGCAACGCTGCCCAGCCACACTTCCCCACCGCGCTGCAATAAAGCGTCGCCATACAGCGAGGCAATTAATGACGTGCCGCTGATCGGCATCGCCGTCACCGCTTGTTGAATAAAGGCGTCGAGTTTACTCATCTGATTCATTCTGTTGTTATTTTTTTCCTTTATGAATCATAGCACAGGAAATTCCCGGCTTACGGCGTAAAGGCCTCAGCCGGGCTACCGGGGAGAGAATTAACCGCTGACCACCGCTTTACGCAGGTCGAATACCCGACAGGCTTTCCCTTCAGAGCGAGGAATGCTGCCGCAGTTGACGATAGTAATATCGGTGGAGATCCCGACCATCGACTTAATACGGTGACGCAACTGATGACAAATCTGGCAGCGTTGTTCATGACTTAACGCCAGCCCGCTCTCTTTCAGCTCAACGCGTACCGCCAACGAATCAAGATGACCACGGCGATTGACCTCTAACTGATAGTGCGGCGCCAGGTGTTCAAACTTGAGGATCTCCTCTTCCAACTGCGAGGGGAAGACGTTAACCCCGCGGATAATCAGCATATCGTCGCTGCGTCCACTGATGCGATCCATGCGGCGCATGGTCCGCGCGGTTCCCGGCAGCAGGCGAGTCAGATCGCGGGTACGATAGCGGATCACCGGCAGTGCTTCTTTGGTCAACGTGGTAAACAGCAGTTCGCCATGCTCGCCATCTTCCAGCGGCGTACCGTCGTCCGGGTTGACGATTTCCGGGAAGAAGTGGTCTTCCCAGATGGTCGGGCCGTCAACGGTTTCCAGACATTCCATCGCTACGCCCGGCCCCATGACTTCCGACAAACCGTAAATATCCAGGGCGGTGATCCCCAGGCGGCGCTCGATCTCCGCGCGCATCGCCAGCGTCCACGGCTCGGCGCCAAACACGCCGACGCGTAACGAGCAGCCGCGGGCGTCACCGCCCATCTGGCGCTCCAGCTCTTCAATCAGATTCAGACAGTAAGACGGCGTCACCATGATCATATCCGGCTGGAAGTCGCGGATCAGCTGCGCCTGTTTTTCGGTCTGTCCGCCGGACATCGGGATCACCGTCGCGCCTAAACGTTCCGCGCCGTAGTGCGCGCCAAGACCGCCGGTAAACAAGCCGTAGCCGTAGGCGACGTGAATTTTATCTTTCGCCGTGCCGCCGGCGGCGCGCAGCGAACGAGCGACGATATTGGCCCAGTTATCAATATCGTTTTGCGTATATCCCACCACCGTCGGTTTGCCGGTGGTGCCGGAAGAGGCGTGAATGCGCACCACCTGCTCCATCGGCACCGCGAAGGTATCGAAGGGATAGTTGTCGCGCAGATCTTGTTTGGTGGTACAGGGGAATTTTTGCAGATCGTTTAATTCCCGAAAGTCGTCAGGGTGCACGCCGGCGGCGTCGAATTTGCGGCGATACATCGGCACATTGTCATACGCATGCTTCAGCGTCCATTTCAGGCGCTGGGTTTGCAGGGCCTGCAGTTCGTCACGCGATGCGGTTTCAATCGGATCTAATTTTGTAGTAGTTATCATTGTAGGGTACTCGCAGGTAAATTAGCTCACACTCGCTCGAGGATCATGGCAATGCCCTGACCCACGCCAATACACATCGTACACAGCGCATAGCGCCCGCCCCGGCGTTGCAGCTCAAGGCTGGCGCTCAGCGCTAACCGCGCGCCGCTCATGCCCAGCGGATGGCCTAACGCGATGGCGCCGCCGTTGGGATTCACATGCGCCGCATCATCCGGCACGCCGAGCTGTCTGAGCACCCCCAGCGCCTGCGCGGCGAAGGCCTCATTCAGCTCAATCAGATCCATATCGTTAATATTGAGTCCGGCCCGCTCCAGCACTTTACGCACCGCCGGTACCGGCCCCAGCCCCATCAGGCGCGGTTCAACACCCGCCGTCGCCATCGCCACGATACGCGCCCGCGGCGTGAGCCCCTGGATAGCGGCCTGCTGTTCGCTGGCGATGATCAGCGCCGCGGCGCCATCGTTGACGCCGGAAGCATTGCCCGCGGTAATGACGCCGCCCTGGCGGAACGGCGCTTTCAGTTTCGCCAGCTGCTCAAGCGTGGTTTCCGGGCGGGGATGCTCATCATCGCGTACCGCGCTGACCGCCCCTTTCTTGCCGATGATCTGCACCGGCACGATCTCCTG
Source organism: Klebsiella sp. HMSC16C06 (assembly GCF_001808325.1). NCBI lineage: Bacteria > Pseudomonadati > Pseudomonadota > Gammaproteobacteria > Enterobacterales > Enterobacteriaceae > Klebsiella > Klebsiella sp. HMSC16C06. The sequence goes on along the minus strand of NZ_KV793012.1, from coordinate 330,455 downwards.
CGCCAGAATGCCGTCGCGCTGGGCCTGCGCCGTACGCTGCTGGCTGCGCCAGGCGAAAGCGTCCTGATCGATCCGGCTGATATTTAACAATTCAGCTACATTCTCGGCCGTTTCCGGCATGCTGTCAGTTCCGAAGTGTTGCGCCATGAGCGGGTTCACAAAACGCCAGCCAATCGTGGTATCGAAGAGTTCCGCCTGACGCTGATAAGGCGCGCTGGCTTTTCCCATCACGAACGGCGCGCGAGACATCGATTCCACGCCGCCGGCAATCAACAGATCGGCCTCGCCGGCTTTGATCGCCCTGGCGGCAAAGCCGATCGCATCCAGCCCCGATCCGCACAGGCGGTTAATCGTGGTGCCCGGCACGCTATGCGGGTAACCGGCCAACAGCGTCGCCATGTGCGCCACGTTGCGGTTATCTTCACCGGCCTGATTCGCACAGCCGAAAATCACATCATCAATTGCTGCCGGGTCGAGCCCGGGGTTACGGCTCAGCAACTCACGTAGCGGGATCGCCGCCAGGTCGTCGGCGCGGACGCCGGCCAGCGCGCCGCCGTAGCGGCCAATCGGCGTGCGGATCCCGTCACAAATAAAGGCGTCGCGCATTACACTTCTCCCGTGATTGTGCCGCCGGTACGGTGCGATTTGCCGCGGAACAGGGCCACAATCTTTTGCTGTTGATTAACAATTTCGATGTCGTAGACGCCGGTCAGCTTGCCCTGCTGTTTGACTCTTGCGGTGGCGACCAGCCTGTCGCCGGCAAACGCCGGACGAAGAAAATCAATATTTGCCGCCGAAGCCACCGCCGCCAGCCCCTGGCTGTTACAGGCGTAAGCGAAAGCGGTATCGGCGAGCGTAAATAGCTGACCGCCGTGACAGGTTTGATGGCCGTTAAGCATGTCCGCCGAGACGGTCATGCTCATCTGCGCAAAACCATCGTCCATTTCGATAAGTTCGATCCCCATCTTTCTGGCGCAGGTATCTTTTTCGTACATCACGCGCGCGTTGCGCCACGCATCATTGCTCATGGTGCTTCTCCATCAGCGCCTTCTGGCGCAACAGGGAACAGGGACGATAGCGCTCCTCGCCATAATGGTGTTGCAGGTTCTCCAGCAGTTGCAGCACCCGTCGCCAGCCAAGGCGTTCTCCCCATGCCAGCGGGCCGTGCGGATAATTGACGCCAAGGCGCATCGCGGTATCGATATCCTGCGGGCTGGCGACGCCTTTTTGCAGCGCATCCAGCGCTTCGTTAATCAGCATCGCCACCGTGCGCCACACCAGCAGGCCGGGATAATCGGCAATATGCAGGACTTTCTTGCCCTGCTGTTGGAAGTAATGCACGGCCTTATCAGTGGCCGCAGGCGCGTTGGTCGCCGCTGCGGCCAGCACCACCGTATCGCTGGCGCACAGGTCATACACCACCACCGGGCGGTGATGCTTAACGCTTAGCGCCAGCGCGGTCTCACCTTCGGTCTCCAGCAACAGCAGTTCGTCCAGCTCAGTGACACTGTCACCTATCGTCATCACGGATTGAGCGCCATTGGCAACCGGCGGCAACGCCGCGTCCGGCAGTGTCTCAGCGGGCCAGCGATAGACGCCGTAACCGCTCTTTTTACCCAGCCGCCCGGCCAGCGCCAGCTCTTGCTGGAGGAGCGATGGCAGGTAGCGGCGGTCCTGCCAGAAGGCGTTAAACACCGAACAGGTCACGGCGAAATTGACGTCCTGGCCAATCAGATCAGTCAGCGCCAGGGGTCCCATCGGAAAACCGCCGCCGTCACGCAAAGCGGCATCGATAACCTCCGGGGCGGCAACCTGCTCTTCCAGCGCGCGCCAGGCCTCAGCGTAGAATGGACGCGCTACGCGGTTAACAATAAAACCGGGCGTTGAGCGGCAGCGTACCGGCTGTTTCCCCCAGCCGCTTACGCACTGGCACAGCTGCTCTACCACCTCAGCAGACGTCTCCAGGCCGCTGACCACCTCGACCAGCTTCATCACCGGCGCCGGATTAAAAAAGTGCAGCCCGGCCACCCGCTCCGGGTTTTTGACCCCGGCGGCGATGGCGGTAATCGAAATAGACGAAGTGTTACTGGTCAACAACGTTGACGGCGCGCAGATCTCCGCCAGCTGCGCGAACAGCGCCGTTTTGACCTCCAGCCGTTCAGAGGCCGCTTCAATCACTAAATCCGCGCCGGCAAGCGCGGCTAAATCGTGAGCCGGATGCAGGCGCGCCAGCAGCGCGTCGGCCTGCTCTGACGCCAGCTTGCCGCGCTCGACCCGCCACGCCAGACGCCTGGCAATGCCGTCGATCGCCCGGGCAATGGCCTGATGATCGATGTCGTAAATCAGCACCGGATGTCCGGCGGCAGCGGCTACTTCGGCAATACCGGCCCCCATGGTGCCGCTGCCGATCACCGCCACGTTGGCTAAGGATGTCGTCATCATCTATTTCCCGCTGAACTGTGGTGGCCGTTTGGCCAGAAACGCGCTGACCCCTTCGCGGTAATCATCGCTGCGTCCGGCCAGGCGCTGATAATCGCGCTCCAGATCCAGCTGCGCATCGAGACTGTTGGTTTCAGAAGCCAGCAGCGCCTTTTTAATCAGCCCAAGACCAAACGTCGGCTGCGCCGCCAGATGGCGCGCCAGCTGCAGACTGGTATCCGCCAGTTCTGAGTCGTCCACCAGCTGCCAGATCATTCCCCACTGCGCGGCCTGTTCCGCGCTGAGGCTATCGCCCAGCAGCGCCAGCCCCATCGCGCGCGCGCGGCCGGCCACCCGCGGCAGGAACCAGCTACCGCCGCAGTCCGGCACCAGGCCGAGCTTGCTGAACGCCATCACAAATTTGGCCGAACGCGCGGCCAGCACGATATCGCAGCCCAGCGCCAGGGTGGCGCCAGCGCCGGCGGCAACGCCGTTGACCGCGCAGATAACCGGCTTCGGCAGCGCCGCCAGACGGCGCACTAACGGGTTGTAAAAGCGTTCTACCGACAGGCCGAGATCCGGCGGTGGGCCGCTGGGGTCGACATTGCGATCGTTCAAATCCTGGCCTGCGCAAAAGCCGCGACCGGCGCCGGTGATCAGCAGGCAGCGCACGCCATCATCGCGCTCGGCCTGCTTCAGACATTCCGCCAGCTGGTGATGCATCAGATCGTTAAAACTGTTGAGACGGTCCGGGCGATTGAGGGTAATGGTCATGACGCCCTGTTCCACTGCGCTGAGAATGAAAGCTTCCACGATTAGCGTCCTTTAAAGTCCGGTGTACGTTTTTGTAAGAAGGCGTCGATGCCTTCGCGGCGGTCCTCGGTGGCGCTCAGCAGGCTAAACAGCTGGCGCTCCTGTTGCAGACCGGCCTGCAGGCTGACTTCCTGCGACAGGCGCAGCGACTGTTTTGCCGCCCGGAGCGCCAGCGGCGAGTGGCGGGCAATGGTGGTTGCCAGTTTCAGGGCATACTCATCGGTTAACGCCGCCGGATGGATATCACTAACCAGCCCGGCCTGCTGCGCCTGGCGGGCGTCAATACTCTCGCCGCTCAGCACCATTCGGCTGGCCAGCGCCTTGCCTACGCTGCGGATCAGCCGCTGGGTGCCGCCCGCGCCCGGCATAATGCCGAGGGTAATTTCCGGCAGGCCAAAACGGGCGTTGTCGCCGGCGACAATCAGGTCACACAGCAGGGCCAGCTCGCAGCCGGCGCCAAGCGCGTAGCCGTTGACCGAAGCGATGAGCGGTTTAGTGAAAGCATCAATTCGCGCCCACAACCGTGGGCGAATATCATCCAGGGTGGCAGGCAGATCTTTCTCCGCCATCTCATTGAGGTCGGCCCCGGCGGCAAAAAAACGCGGGTTGCCGCTGATAACGCAGACGCCGACGCTGTCATCAACTGCCGCAACCTCCAGCGCCTCGGCAATCTGGGTTAAGAGGGCATTGTTCAGCGCGTTGCGGGCCTGCGGGCGGTTTAGCGTCAACTGAAGCACCCGGCCATGACGGTGGATCAGCAGGTCACTCATGCCATCCCCCGCGCGTCAAAGTCGACCACCACATCGCCGCTGGTCGGCAACGACTGGCAGCTCAGGACATATCCCGCCGCCAGCTCATCTGCTTCCAGGCTGTAATTGGCGGCCATCGCCACTTCACCGCGTAGCACTTTGCATTTACAGGTGGCGCATACCCCGCCCTTACAGGCGAACGGCAGATCGGCGCCCTGACGCAATGCGGCATCCAGGATGCTGTCGTCTTCGGCGCTGAGGGCGATAAGCCGATCGCGCCCGTCCTGGCGGATGGTCACCGTGCGCCCTTCCGCCTGCACGCCGGCGGCCCGCTTCACATTGCCGCCTGGTGTATTAAAGCGTTCGAGATGAATCGATTTCTCCGCTACGCCAAGTTCACGTAACGCCGCTTCCGCCACATCCATCATCGCCGCCGGACCGCAGATAAAAGCCTCGTCGAAACGGCTAAAATCCAGCAGATGGTCAGCGAGCTGGCGCAGTTTGTCGCCGTCAATGCGCCCCTGTAGCAGATCGCTGTCCATCGACTCCTGGCTAAACAGGTGTATCACCTGCAGGCGCTGCGGATAGCGGTCTTTTAAATCGGCCAGCGCCTGGCGGAACATCATGCTATGGCTGCTGCGGTTGCCGTAGATCAGCGTGAAGCGGCTTTGCGGCTCGGTCGCCAGCGTCGCGCTCATGATCGCCATCATCGGCGTGATCCCGGAACCGGCGGCAATCGCCAGATATTCACCCTGCCGTTCAGCCTGCGGTTGATAACCGAAATGCCCCTGCGGCACCATCACCTCCAGCTCCATACCCTGCTGGATATCGTGCTGGGCGTAGCGCGAAAAGCGCCCGCCGTCGATAGCTTTGACCGCGACGCTAATTTCGCCTGGCGTGCGGCTGCGACAAATGGAGTAACAGCGGCGCAGTTCTTCGCCGCCCAGACGGGCTTTTAGCGTCAGATGCTGGCCCGGGCGAAAACAGTATTCCGCCTGCAGGGCTTGCGGGATCGCAAAAGTGATGGTCACCGCATCGCGGGTTTCCGGCTCGACTCTCGCCACCTTAAGCGAATGGAACGTCGTCATGGCAACCTCAAATACATTTAAAGTAATCAAAAGGTTCGCGGCAGCTGTCGCAGCGATAGAGCGCTTTGCAGGCCGTGGAACCGAATTCGCTAATCAGCGAGGTATGGGTGCTGCCGCAGCGCGGACAGCTCACCTCAGCGGGCATGTCCGCATGGCAGGCGTGCCCCTGGGGCGGGCTGATTCCGTACTGGCGCAGGCGCTCGCGGGCCTCCTGACTCATCCAGTCGGTGGTCCACGGCGGATCCAGCTGCAGGACGATATGCACCGGCAGAAAGCCATGCTCGCTCATGACCGTACGGATCTCGCCCAGCAGATGCTCCGTCGCCGGACAGCCCGAATAGGTCGGGGTAAAGCCAATCACCCACCCGTCGCCGTGACGCGCGACGCTGCGTACCATACCGAGGTCGGTGATGGTGAGTACCGGCACTTCCGGATCCGGGATTGCGCTTAATAATCCCCAGATGGTGCGAACCTCTGCAGGAGCGATGTCGGCAAGACGTTGCATAGTCACCTCACTTACCACTGCAGTCCGGGATGCGAACGCTGCAGATATTGCATCTCCGCCAGCAGCGGGCCGAGATGTTCACTGTGCAGCCCCTGTTTGCCGCCGCTGCGGAAGGCCGCTTCCTGCGGGATTTGTAAGCCGGAGTCGAGCAGCGCCGTGTGTACCGCGCTTTGCCATTCGGCCTGAAGCTCGCGCGGATCAACCGCAATGCCCTGCTCAACCAGGCTGAGATCCACTTCATCGGCAAGGAACAGTTCGCCGGTGAAGCGCCACAGATTGTCGACCGCCTGCTGCATTTTGCGATTTGATAACTCGGTGCCGTTACCCAGACGCTCCAGCCAGCCGCGGCTAAAGCGCTGGTGGTAACGCACCTCTTTCAGCCCTTTGGCGGCAATGGCCGCCAGCTGCGTGTCGCGGCTGTTCACCAGCCGGCTGTACAGGGCGACGTGCCAGACATCGATAAAGAACTGGCGGGCGATGGTGTCGGCAAAATTGCCGTTTGGCTGCTCCACCAGCAGCAGGTTGCTGTACTGGCGTTCATCGCGGCCAAAGGCCAGCGTATCTTCGTCGCCGCAGCCGTTAAGCTCGGCGGCATAGCTTAAAAAATTGCGCGCCTGGCCGAGCAGGTCGAGGCCGATGTTGGCCAGCGCAAGATCGATCTCGAGCTCGGGAGCATGGCCGCACCAGGCGCCTAAACGCTGGGCCAGAACCAGACCATTGTCGCCAAGCCGCAGGGCGTAGGTGGCTACGGGGTTAGGGTTATTCATCGCCGCCTCACATGTGTTCCATGCCATCCGGCACGGTATAGAAAGTCGGATGACGGTAGACTTTGCTTTCCGCCGGGTCGAAGAATTCGCCGCGCTCTTCCGGCTGCGAAGCAACGATTTCGCTGGCCTTCACCACCCAAATTGAGCAGCCTTCGCTGCGGCGGGTATAGGCATCGCGGGCATTCTCCAGCGCCATTTGATCATCAGCGGCGTGCAGACTGCCGACGTGACGATGGGATAACCCCTGTTTGCTGCGAACGAACACTTCATATAACGGCCAGTAAACTTTGCTCATGTTGTCTCTCCTCATGCCGCGCTGCGGGCCTGCTGTTTTTGCGCATGGGCCAGCGCGGCCTCGCGCACCCATTCGCCCTCTTCCCAGGCCTTACGCTTGGCGGCCAGCCGCTCGTGATTGCAAATCCCACGGCCGCTAATCACCTCGTTAAATTCCTGCCAGTCGATTTCGCCGAAGCGGTAGTGGCCGCTGGCTTCATCAAACTGCAAATCCGGGTCCGGGACGGTCATACCGAGGATCTCTACCTGCGGCACGGTGTTATCGACGAAGCGCTGACGTAGCTCGTCGTTGGAGTGCAGTTTGATTTTCCACGCCATGCTGCGGGCGCTGTTCGGCGAGTTGTCATCGTTGGGGCCAAACATCATCAGCGCCGGCCACCAGAAGCGGTTAATGGCGTCCTGCAGCATCTGCCGCTGCGCATCATTGCCCTGCGCCAGCGCCATGCTGGCTTCAAAACCCTGACGCTGGTGAAAGCTCTCTTCTTTGCAGATTTTGACCATCGCCCGGGCATAGGGGCCATAGGAGGTCCGGCACAGCGCCACCTGGTTGACGATGGCCGCGCCATCGACCAGCCAGCCGATCACGCCGATATCGGCCCAGCTCAGGGTCGGGTAGTTAAAAATGGAGGAATATTTCATCTGCCCGTCGAGCATTTTCTGATACAGGTCTTCCCGCGCGCAGCCGAGCGTTTCCGCGGCGCTATAGAGATAAAGCCCATGCCCGGCCTCATCCTGTACCTTAGCCAGCAGGATCGCTTTGCGGCGCAGCGTCGGCGCGCGGGTGATCCAGTTGCCTTCCGGCAGCATGCCGACGATTTCCGAGTGCGCGTGCTGGCCTATCTGCCGAATCAAGGTCTTACGGTAGGCATCCGGCATCCAGTCCTGCGGTTCGATGGCCGTTTCCTGCGCGATGCGCTGGTCAAAGCGTTGTTCTTCTGTCACGTCATCACCTTTATGATTCCTATATTCACAAATAAAACATTTATGTGAATCACTTTGTTTATTGAAGGTTACATATTGGTTAAATAAAACCACAAATTTTGTTTGTTCTTTTTGTGATGCTAACCGCAAAACCTTTTGTAAACAGCCGATAAATCAGTAGCATAAACGCAACACCCCATCGACCGCCGATCACAATGTTAATAAATTATTAAATACAGGCTTGATTTTTATGATTCATAAAAGAACTATTTATAGATATCACACGTAACACATTTGGAGATTTGCGATGCAGCAGTTAGCCAGTTACTTATCCGGCGCCTGGCAGACCGGCCGGGGCCGCGCCCGTACTATCCATCACGCCATCACCGGGGCGGCGCTGTGGGAGGTGACCAGTGAAGGCCTGGATATGGCGCAGGCGCGCCGCTTCGCGATTGAGCGCGGCGGTAAAGCTTTGCAAGCCATGACCTTTATTGAACGCAGCGCGATGTTAAAAGCGGTAGCAAAACGGCTGCTGGAGCAGAAAGACGAGTTCTACGCCATCTCCGCGCAAACCGGCGCGACCCGCGCCGATAGCTGGGTGGATATTGAAGGCGGCATCGGCACCCTTTTCACCTATGCCGGGCTCGGTAGTCGCGAATTGCCGGACGATATCCTGTGGCCGGAGGACGAGCTGATCCCGCTCTCCAAACAAGGGGGTTTTGCCGCGCGTCACGTGCTGACCTCGAAATCAGGCGTCGCCGTCCATATCAACGCCTTCAACTTCCCCTGTTGGGGAATGCTGGAAAAACTGGCGCCGACCTGGCTTGCCGGCATGCCGGCGATCATTAAACCGGCCACCGCTACCGCCCAGCTTACCCAGGCGATGGTGAAAGCGATTGTCGACAGCGGCCTGGTGCCGGAAGGCGCCATCAGCCTGATTTGCGGCGGCGCGGGCGATCTTCTCGACCATCTCGATAGCCAGGACGTGGTGACCTTTACCGGCTCAGCCGCCACCGGCCAGCAGCTACGGACGCACCCTAACCTGGTGGCCAAATCGATTCCCTTTACGATGGAAGCGGATTCGCTCAACTGCTGCGTATTAGGTGAAGACGTCACGCCAGAGCAACCGGAATTCGCGCTGCTTATTCGGGAAGTGGTCCGCGAGATGACGGCGAAAGCCGGGCAAAAATGTACCGCTATCCGTCGTATCATCGTGCCGCACGCACAAATCGATGCGGTACGTGAAGCGCTGATCGCCCGGTTGCAAAAAATCACCGTCGGCGACCCGGCGCAGGAAGGCATAAAGATGGGGGCGCTGGTCAACACCGAGCAGCGTCAGGACGTGCAGAATAACGTCAATAAACTGATCGCCGCCGGCTGCGAAGCGCTGCTTGGCGGACAGGCAGATCTTAATGCTGACGGCGCATTCTTCCCGCCGACCCTGCTGTACTGCCCGCAGCCGGATGAAACGCCGGCAGTCCACGCCATTGAAGCCTTTGGCCCGGTAGCGACGCTGATGCCGTATCGCGACCGCCAGCATGCGCTGACGCTGGCGCGAGCCGGCGGCGGTAGCCTGGCCGGTACGCTGGTCACCGCCAGCGGCGAGCTGGCGCGCGAGTTTATCCTTGGCGCCGCGCGCGCGCATGGTCGTATTCAGCTCCTTAACGAGGAGTCCTCGGCAGAGTCGACCGGCCACGGCTCGCCGCTGCCGCAGCTGGTACACGGCGGCCCCGGCCGCGCTGGCGGCGGAGAAGAGCTTGGCGGGCTGCGCTCGGTGAAACACTATATGCAGCGTACCGCGGTCCAGGGCAGCCCAACGATGCTGGCGACCATCAGCCAGCAGTGGGTGCGTGGCGCGCAGGTTAGCGAAGACCGCATTCACCCGTTCCGTAAATACTTCGAAGAGATCCAGCCTGGCGATAGCTTATTAACCCCGCGCAGAACCCTGACCGAAGCGGATATCGTTAACTTCGCCTGCCTGAGCGGCGACCATTTCTATGCGCATATGGACAAAATCGCCGCCGCTGAGTCGATTTTCGGCGAGCGGGTGGTCCACGGTTATTTCCTGATCTCCGCTGCGGCCGGGCTGTTCGTCGATGCCGGCGTCGGGCCGGTTATCGCCAACTACGGGATGGAAAACCTGCGCTTTATTGAGCCGGTCAAACCGGGAGACACCATTCAGGTTCGCCTGACCTGTAAGCGTAAAACCGTTAAGCGTCAGCGTAGCGCCGATGAGAAAGCCACCGGCGTGGTGGAATGGGCGGTGGAGATTTTCAACCAGCACCAGCAGGCGGTGGCGCTGTATTCCATTCTGACCCTGGTGGCGCGCCAGCAAGGGGATTTTCCGGCGTGATGGCAGAAAATAAGCCGCTGGCGCTCTGTTGGCCGATCCTTGAGCCATTGATCCTGCAATCGGTTTGCAACGGTTTCGCCCCGGGAAGTCCTTTATGTTATCTGTGGCTTCAGCGCACATTGCGCTCCCGGTTAATCGTCTGCGTTATGTCACTCATGGCGCAGGGAGCGCACAGGGGGCGGCCAGCCGCCACCCGGCGACATCACGGGTACCGTGCCTGGTATCTTGCCCGGCGGCGCTGCGCTTGCGCGGGCCTACAGACAGTCAGACCCGGTTGGGTAGGCCGGGTAAGGCGTCAGCCGCCACCCGGCAAAAAAATCAGCGCACGTTCTCAATGCCTCTGCGGAGGCATTTTTTACGCCCGTCTGGCAAAACTGACAAACAAGCTGGCAAAAGCAAACAAACGCCCCGGCGCCGCTGGCTGGTAGCTTAAGGGTGACAAAGCCGACATTCGCAGCGGCAAGAGACAACACAACAATAAGATGAGGTCACAATGGCAAACGGCTTGAAATTTTCTCCTCGTAAAACCGCGCTGGCGCTGGCCGTCGCGGTGGTTTGCGCCTGGCAATCACCGGTCTTCGCCCACGGCAGCGAAGCCCACATGGTACCGCTGGATAAAACGCTGCAGGCGTTCGGCGCCGATGTGCAGTGGGATGACTACGCGCAAATGTTTACCCTGATAAAAGACGGCGCTTACGTCAAAGTGAAGCCCGGCGCCAAAACCGCGATCGTCAACGGTAAAACCCTTGACCTGCAGGTGCCGGTGGTGATGAAGGAAGGAAAAGCCTGGGTCTCCGATACCTTTATCAACGATGTGTTCCAGTCCGGTCTCGATCAGACCTTCCAGGTGGAAAAGCGCCCTCACCCGTTAAACTCGCTCTCGGCGGCGGAAATCAGTGAAGCGGTGACCATTGTTAAAGCCGCGCCGGAATTCCAGCCCAATACCCGCTTTACCGAAATTTCCCTGCACGAGCCGGATAAAGCGGCGGTGTGGGCCTTTGCCCTGCAGGGTACGCCGGTCGATTCACCGCGCACCGCCGATGTGGTGATGCTGGATGGTAAACATGTCATTGAAGCCGTCGTCGATCTGCAAAACAAAAAAATTCTCTCATGGACGCCAGTTAAAGGCGCCCACGGGATGGTACTGCTCGATGATTTTGTCAGCGTGCAGAACATCATCAACGCCAGCAGCGAATTCGCTGAGGTGCTGAAAAAGCACGGTATTACCGATCCAGGCAAAGTGGTCACCACCCCGCTCACCGTTGGCTATTTTGATGGCAAAGATGGCCTGCAACAGGATGCGCGTCTGCTGAAGGTGGTCAGTTATCTCGATACCGGCGACGGCAACTACTGGGCGCACCCGATTGAAAACCTGGTGGCGGTGGTCGACCTTGAAGCGAAGAAAATTATCAAAATTGAGGAAGGCCCGGTGATCCCGGTACCGATGGAGCCACGTCCGTATGATGGCCGCGACCGCAACGCCCCGGCGGTGAAACCTCTGGAGATAACCGAACCGGAAGGCAAAAACTACACAATCACCGGGGATACCATTCACTGGCAAAACTGGGATTTCCACCTGCGCCTGAACTCGCGCGTCGGGCCAATCCTCTCGACGGTGACCTACAACGATAACGGCACAAAACGCCAGGTGATGTATGAAGGTTCCCTCGGCGGGATGATCGTCCCCTACGGCGACCCGGACGTCGGCTGGTATTTCAAAGCCTACCTCGACTCCGGCGATTACGGCATGGGCACCCTGACCTCGCCGATTGTCCGCGGCAAGGATGCGCCATCGAATGCGGTGCTGCTGGATGAAACCATCGCCGATTACACCGGCAAACCGACCACGATTCCAGGCGCGGTCGCCATATTCGAACGCTATGCCGGGCCTGAGTATAAGCACCTGGAAATGGGCAAACCCAACGTCAGCACCGAACGCCGGGAACTGGTGGTACGCTGGATCAGTACCGTCGGGAACTATGATTATATCTTTGACTGGGTGTTCCACGACAACGGCACCATCGGTATCGACGCCGGCGCCACCGGCATTGAAGCCGTTAAAGGCGTGATGGCGAAGACCATGCATGACCCCAGCGCCAAAGAGGATACCCGCTACGGGACGCTGATCGACCATAATATTGTCGGCACCACCCATCAGCACATCTATAACTTCCGCCTCGACCTCGACGTGGACGGCGAAAACAACACCCTGGTGGCGATGGATCCTGAAGTGAAGCCCAACACCGCCGGTGGCCCGCGCACCAGTACCATGCAGGTGAATCAGTACACCATTGACAGCGAGCAGAAAGCGGCGCAGAAATTCGACCCGGGAACCATTCGCCTGCTGAGCAACACCAGCAAAGAGAACCGCATGGGTAACCCGGTCTCTTATCAGATCATCCCGTATGCCGGCGGTACGCACCCGGCGGCGACCGGCGCGAAGTTCGCCCCGGACGAGTGGATCTACCATCGCCTGAGCTTTATGGATAAACAGCTGTGGGTGACGCGCTACCACCCGACAGAGCGTTATCCGGAAGGGAAATACCCGAACCGTTCCGCCCAGGATACCGGCTTAGGGCAGTACGCAAAGGATGATGAGTCGCTGACTAACCACGATGACGTCGTGTGGATCACCACCGGCACCACTCACGTGGCGCGCGCCGAAGAGTGGCCGATCATGCCGACCGAGTGGGCGCACGCCCTGCTGAAGCCGTGGAACTTCTTTGACGAAACCCCAACCCTTGGCGAGAAGAAAAAGTAATCTTAGCCCGCGGTGAAATCGAGCAGGATTTTACCGCCTCTTCCCGGCTGGTCGGCGGCGGCAATTGCCTCCCGCCAGTCGTTCAACGCTATGCGCTGGGCCGGCGGCTGGGTGGTCGTTGGCAAGCGCAGCCAAATCTCGTCAAACGCCGCCCGCCACGCCGCCACGCTGAGTGTCGGCAACGCCTCCCGCAGATGAAACTTGCGCACCGTCGCGCTACCGCGCGTCTGGGTCAGCGGCTGCCCGGATAACAGCCCATAGGAGATCAGGATCGACGATGCGGGCAGCACCGACAGCAGCGTATTCGCCAGTTCGCCGCCCACCGCGTCAAACACCAGATCGCTGTGCTGGCTGACCTTCTCCATCAGCGCCCGGTCGGTATCGAGGATCGGATAGATCCCGGCCTGTTCCAGGCGCGCCCGGTGCTGCGGCGAGCGAATAATCCCGCTCACCGAGCGGGCGCCCATCGCCAGCGCCCACTGTCCCAGCAGACTGGCGCAGGAGGACGATGCCGCGGTCAGCACAAGGTGTTTTCCGGCAACCGGCCAGCGCTTGAGCATCAGCATAGCCGTCAGCGGATTGATATACCCGCGGGCGGCCAGCAGATCGTCAACCGCTGGCGGCACCGGCACCAGCCAGGTCTCATCCAGATCGATAAACCGCTGCCAGGTGCCGCCTCCGCGCAGAGGCAGTACCCGCTGTCCCGCGGACAGCCGGCTGCCGTATGGCGCGGCGACCACCTCGCCAAGGCCTTCATAGCCAGCGACGGCCGGCAGTCGGGTGCGGTGGCGATAGGCGCCGGTCACGGGGATCAAATCCGAGGGATTCACCGGGGCATAGCGCATCCTGACCCGCACCCGTCCGCCCGCCAGCGGCGCCAGCGGCAGGCGTTTCAGGGTCAGCACAGCGGCCGGCGGCCCGTAGCGATCATAAACAATGGCGTCGTTGAACATCGACAGGCTCCAGACAGCGAAAGGCGGGATCATAGCAGATCCCGCCGCCAGTGGCTCACGCCCGCGGCCAAACCAGGGGGAACAGCGGGGAATCCAGCGGGTCGCCGTCCCGCAGGGTCAGCTCGGGGAACGGTGGCGACGTCACGCCGCCGCGATCGGCAAACGCGGCGTCATCCCCCACCCAGCGGGCGGAGAAGACCCGTCGCGCCCGCGCGCCGGGGTTGCCGCGGGCGCCATGGACGGTGCGGAAATGGAAGGCCACCGCATCCCCCGGCTCCAGCGCCCAGCTGACGATATCGTATTCGTCCTCATGGGCGTCGATATCCGGCAGGGTGCTGAACCGGGTGTGCTCGTAAAGCTTAGTGCCATTGAAACGGGTAGGACTGAACTCCTCCTCCCAGCGATGCGACCCGCGAATGCAACGCAGCGAGGTGGCCTCCGCCACCGGGTCCAGCGGGATCCAGAAGCTGACGTTCTGCCTGCCGGAGACGCAATAGTAAGGCTGGTCATGATGCCAGGGAGTCACCGTGCTGCCTCCGGCCGGTTTGACCAGCGTATGTTCATGGAAAAATTTCGCCGTCTGCGACTGCATCAGCGCCGCCGCGATCTCGGCGGCCGCTGACTGAAAGACAAACTCGCTAAACGCCGGGATCCGCGACCAGTTGCAGTAGTCCTGAAAAAAAGGCGGCGAACCATCTTTGGGGATCACCGTGCGCGCATGACCATACTCGCTGGGGCTGGCCATCAGCGCCGTGACCCCCTCGGCGAGGCGATCGACCCAGGGGGTAAAGACGCCTTTTAATAACACCGCGCCATCCGCCTGCCAGCGGTCGATGGTCGCTTGATCGATGTGGGGAGAGTGTTGATTGTGCATCGCTTGGGTTCCTGTGTTGAGGGATCAGGTGAGCGGTTCCGCCGGTTCGGCACGCATCCACGCGCAAAGCTGTCTCAGCATCGTCATACAGCGCTCGGTCTGCGCGATGCTGATGTACTCATCGGCCTTATGGCCCTGGGCCATGCTGCCCGGTCCGCAGACCAGGGTCGCGACGCCCATCTCATCGAACAGCCCTCCTTCGGTGCCGAACGCCACGGTGGAGAAGCGATCACTGCCGCACCACTGTGACAGCCAGCGGGCGAAGTCGGACTGCGGATCGCTGAGCAGCGGCGGATAGTGGCTTAACAGCTGGAACTGGATGTCGCTCCCGCTGCCTACCCGGCGCATCTCCGGCAGCAGCTGGCGGCGGGCGTAGGCCGCCAGCGCCTCGGTGACCGCTTCGGGACGCATCCCCGGCAGGTAGCGGATCTCAAAATCAAAGCGGCAGGACTGCGGAACAATATTCAGCGCGGCCCCACCCTGAATGGTGCCCACCTGCAGCGTGCTGAAGGGCGGCGAAAAGCGGCTGTCCTGCTGCCGGGCCAGACGCACGCCCAGCCGATCCAGGTGGTTGATCAGTCTCGCCGCGTAGCGGATGGCGTTCACCCCCTGCGGGGCATAGGCCGAATGGCAGGCCTGCCCCTCGATGCAGCAGCGCATGGCCAGTTTGCCTTTATGACCGAACACCGGCTGCATCTCCGTTGGCTCGCCGATGAGGCACAGCGCCGGTTTCTCCGGCGAGGCCTGCAGAAAATCCACCAGGCTGCGCACGCCGAGACAGCCGACCTCTTCGTCATAGGAGAAGGCCAGATGCAGTGGCATGCGCAGCGGCGCCGCCAGAAAGTCATCCACTGCCGCCAGCACGCAGGCGAGAAACCCCTTCATATCGGCGCTGCCGCGGCCATAGTAGCGGCCATCGCGCTCGGTCAGGCTGAAAGGCGGAACGCTCCAGGCCTGGCCGTCCACCGGGACCACGTCGGTGTGGCCCGAGAGCATCACCCCACCGCCGCCGGACGGCCCCAGCCGGGCGTAGAGATTGGCCTTACCGCCCGACGGGTCATAAAAGCGGCGGGACGCCACGCCGCGGGCAGCGAGAAAATCGGCGATCCAGTCGATCATCGCCAGGTTCGAATGGCGGCTGGTGGTGTCAAAAGCCAGCAGCGCGGCGAGGATGTTATTCATCGCCGGGGACGCCATAGGCGGGCGCATCGCGAGGGTCGAGCGCCCGGGTAATATAGGCGTCCATTTGCGGCTCCCAGGCCAGCCACAGTTGCTCAAGGGCCGCCAGCGGATCCGTCTCCGCCCAGTCAATACGCAGATCGACCACCGGCCACGGGTAATCGTCCACCACCTTCACCGCCGCCGAGTGGACCGGGCCGGCCTCGCCCCCGGCGGCAATCCCCGCGCGCAGCCCGGCCAGCAGCCGGCTGGCCAGTTCACCGCTCGCCGTCTCGAAGGCGGCCACCATCGCGGCGATCACCTCGTGACTGGCCAGCATGTTGCCCGCCGCCACGCAGTTATCTCCCGCCAGGGTGCCACCGATCCCGAGAGTATGTTCTCCGCTGAACGCCGCCACTTCACCGTTGGCATCAATCGCCGCGACCTGGCGATATTCGCGGAAGCGGTCCTCCGCCAGGGCCAGGTTCAGAGCCTGCTCAACGGAGGCCCCCGCCTCAAGCGCACCAAGAATATGCGGCCCCAGCGACGGTAAGGTTATGTTCTGACTGGCGACTGCGCCGACGCCGGGCAATAGCCACGGACAGCGCGATCCCACGGCCATGCTCGACGAACTAATGGCAATGCCCAGCTGACCTGATTCCGGGCAGCGGGCGCTAATAGAGAGAGTCATTCTGCTGCCTCCCCCTGCCAGTCGTCAGGGATCACCGCCGTAACGTCAATCTCCATCAGCCACTGCGGCTGCGCGAGGGCCGACACCACCACCCCGGTGGAGATGGGAAAGACGCCTTTTAACCATTTGCCCACCTCCTGATAGACCGGCTCGCGATAGCGGGGATCGATCAGATAAGTGGTGGTCTTGACGATATGCGAGAGGTCGCTTCCCGCCTCTTTCAGCAACTGTTCAACATTCTTCATCGCCTGCTCCGCCTGCGCCCGCGGGTCGCCGAGGCCAATCAGATTGCCGGCGAAATCGGTGCCAACCTGGCCGCGAACGTAGACGGTATTGCCGGCCCGCACCGCCTGGCACAGATCGTTGTTCAGCGCCTGGTTCGGGTAGGTCTCTTTGGTGTTAAACATGCGAATACGGGTATGAGTTGGCATCAAAGCACTCCTTAAGGAAAACGGTTAACAGGACGGCTGGTAACGCTGGTACTGGCGCTGAATGGCGATCTGGTCGGCAATATATTTAGCATCGTGCCAGACGCCCCAGATAAAGGTGGACCCGCGCCGCGAGAGCCACGGCAAGCCGAGGAAATAGACGCCCGGCTCCGTCGACACGCCGCGATGATGCTGTGGCCGCTGTGCATCATCGAAAGCATTGACCTTCAGCCAGCGATAGTCGGTGGTGTAGCCTGTCGCCCAGATGATGGTGCCGATCCCGGCCTCCGCCAGATTGAGACTGAGCAGCGGGTCGGTAACGCAGGCCGGATCGGGCAGAAATTCGCGGGCGGAGGGCTCTTCGGGCAGGTCCATGCCGTTGCGGGCCACCCACGCGTCCGCGGCGTCGAGCAGTGCAAGGTAGGAGGCATCGCCGCGGCGGATATTCTCCGCCAGGTCGTGGTGAAACAGTGCTTTGTCACCGTCAAAGCCGCGGGTCTGCCCCACTAACGTGACCCCCTGATGCGCCAGCTGGCGAAAATCGACGGTATGGCCGCCGCGCGCGCCGCTCACCGCGATAGTGACATGCTCTTTACCCGGCGCATTGGCCGCGGCATCCCACATTCCCAGCACCCCGAGCCACCAGCAAAAATCGCGCTGACGATAGCGACGCGGCGGGCGGTCGTGCGCTCCCACCGACAGCCACACCGCGCGTCCGGCTCGCTGTAGCTCATCGGCAATCTGCACGCCGGAGGAGCCTGCGCCAATCACCAGCACACCGCCCTCCGGTAGCTGCTGCGGGTTAAAATAGTGCGCGGAGTGGAGCTGCTGAATAGCCTGACTCTGTGGGGCGATGGCCGGGATCACTGGCCGCTGAAACGGCCCGGTGGCCGCTACGATCCGCTGCGCTTCAATCACCCCCTGCGAGGTGTCGATACGAAAGCCCGGCCGTCCGACGAGGCGTTCGGCGCTGAAAACCTCCACCCCGGTACGGATCGGCGCATTGAAGCTGCGGGCATAGGCGGCAAAATAGTCTGCCACCTGCTCTTTGCCGACAAAGCTGTCTGCCGGGCAGTCCGGGAACACCATGCCCGGGAACCGATCGTGCCAGGCCGGGCCGTTGGCGACCAGCGAATCCCAGCGTCCGCTGCGCCAGGCCTGGGCAATACCCTGCTTTTCCAGCACCAGGTGGGGGATATCCAGCCGGGTCAGATGCTCGCTCATGGCGACGCCCGCCTGCCCCGCGCCCACCACCAGGGTATCGATCTCGGTAATCTGTTCAGTCATTTCGCTATCCTTCAAGCACAGTTGCCGACGACGTCGCCGGAATTGACGGCTTTCAGGTTATTTAACTGTGACGAATTGGTAAAATATTATAAAACGATCGACTGAATAGAATTTTACGAGGCTGAGTGACGACAAAAAATAAGGCCTGCCGGATCGACAGGCGTTATTTCAGGCGTGAGTTGGGGTTAATTCGATGCTGCGACAATAATCCATAAACAGTTGCGTCGGCCGCGTGGGCTCATTATTCGCGAGATGCGCCATAATTAAGGTCGAGGCGGGCATCTCGTCGGCAATATCCCGCTGCACCACTCTTTCGCCATCGTAGGTCATATCGCAGCAGGGCCGGGTGACCAGCACCGAAAAACCCAACCCCTGACCCACCATACAGCGCACCATTTCAATGGAGGGGGAACTGTAAGCCACTTCCGGGTGATAACCCTTTTCCTTAAAGATGGAGATAAAATAATTTTTACTGGGGACCGCATCGAGGAGGATCATCGGCTCGCGGCTCAGCTCCTGCAGCGTCACCTGCGCCTTCTGCGCCAGCGGATGCGCGGCGGGCAGCAGCGCGTAGGGTTTATGCGGGGCATTGAGCCGCTCTTTATTGATCGAATGGCCGAGCTCCAGATCGTAAACCAGCGCGAGGTCGAAGCGGCCGCGGTGCAGGCCATGCATCAGCTCATGCTGTTCGCCGTCGTACAGATGCAGGGTGATTTCCGGATAGCATTTCTTAAACCCGGCCACCAGCTTCGGCATATACAGCGGAGCCACCGATTCGAAGCAACCGATGGAGATCATGCCAGAAACCAGCTCTTTATCCGCTCGCGAATTCTGTTCGAACTCCCAGGACAGGCGCAGCAGCTCTTTCGCTTTATCGTAGATCCGCCGACCGCTGGAGGTGAGCGAAACGCCCTGCGCATGGTGGCGAATAAACAGCTGCTGGTCGAAGGTGCTCTCCAGATTCTTGATGGCAATCGAAATCGACGGCTGCGCAATGTGCAGCTGGCGGGAGGCCTCGGCGATACTCTCCGTCTCCACCACGGTGACGAAATATTTGAGCTGCTTCAGGGTAAATCGGTTCATAGCATCACCATTGATAAAATATGGTCCGGCGCACACGGGGAATAGTTTTCCTCTAAGTCCCAAGCAATCCGCGTGCCACCCCCGGAAAAGAGCGGCGCATTGCCCGACAAGGGGCGACAATATTTATTATTGCTCTACGCCCGCGTGGTTTATTTCCACCATTGCACCATCATGCGCCACGCTGCACGCCAGACTGGCAGCGTCTGCCCCAGTTTCGCGCAAAATAACCTGTCTGCGCAAAATAGCGTTATTGAATTACAGTCATTGTTTTTAAATTGTTTACGCAAAGTATCTTAACAATCACTTTAAATTCCATATCGTTAATATCGCTGTATAGTTTTTTTAAACTTAAAGGCCAAAAATTTACTAATTGCCTCTGAAAGCATCCTGCCAGCATAGTGTATTCGCACGATGAATACCGGTGGCTCCCCATTACGGCACAGCCGAGCCACTTTCATTTTTGATAATTATGACGAGTGAAATAGCCCATGACGTTTAACTGGAACTACATGTTAAGCCTGCTCAGCGATGCCGATTTTTGGTGGGCCACCTGGACCGTCATTAAATTAAGTCTGCTGACCTGGGGCTGCAGTATTGTGCTCGGATTTATTCTGGCGCTGGCCAAACAGTCGCCGCGCGGCTGGTTATCCACCCCAGCCCGGCTGTATATCTGGTTATTTCGCAGTATGCCGCTGCTGGTCCTGCTGATTTTTGTCTACAACATGCCGCAGGCGCTGCCCTCCTTCGCCCCGGTGCTGAACGATCCCTTCTGGGCCGGCCTGCTGGCGATGGTCCTCAGCGAAGCGGCTTATATCGCCGAGATCCACCGCGGCGGATTGCTCTCCATCCCTCGCGGGCAGAGCGAAGCCGCGCGGGCCCTGGGGTTGCGCTACGCCGGGATCCAGTGGCGGGTGATCATCCCCCAGGCGCTGCGCGTCGCCCTGCCGGCGCTGGCCAATGAATATATCGCCATCGTGAAGCTCAGTTCGCTGGTGTCGGTGATCTCCCTGACCGAAATATTGATGGTCGGCCAGCAGCTCTACTCGCAGAACTTTCTGGTCATGGAGACGATGACGGCCGTGGCGTTTTATTACATCTTTATCGTCACGGTGTTCGATTTTCTGCTGAAACGGCTGGAGAACTACCTTGACGTGACCCAGCGCAATACCGCTCGTCCGGTAGATGCCGAGATGCAGCGGCTGGCCAGCGCCCGCCGCCCGGCGATGGCGCGCAGCGTCACCCAGAGTCATGAGCCGGCGCTGCAGGCCTCTAAGCTGCATAAGGCCTACAACAACGTCGAAGTGCTGGGGGCGGTGAGCCTGCAGATCCAGCCCGGCGAGGTGGTCTCGGTCATCGGTCCGTCAGGCTCGGGGAAAACCACCCTCATTCGCCTGCTGAACGGTCTTGAGCAGATCGATAACGGCGAAATTCAGATTAACGGCCAACCCTTTATTCACCTCGACCGTCAGGGGCAGCAGAAGCCGCGCTTTATGGAGAATGCCGAACATCGCCTGAACATCGGCATGGTGTTCCAGAGCTTTAACCTGTTCCCGCATCTGACCGTGTTCGGCAATCTGCTGCTGGCCCCGCGCTATCACCATCTGGCAAGTGACGCGGAGCTGCGCCAGCACGCCTGCGAACTACTGCACAAAGTGGGCATGCTGGAGCACGCCTGGAAGTATCCGCACCAGCTCTCCGGCGGACAGCAGCAGCGGGTGGCGATCGCCCGCGCCCTGATGATGCGTCCGCAGATCATGCTGTTCGATGAGCCCACCTCGGCGCTGGATCCGGAAAAAGTGAATGAAGTGCTGCAGGTTATCGAATCCCTGGCCCACGAAGGCATCACCATGGTCATCGTCACCCACGAGATGAACTTCGCCTTCAAAGTGTCCGACCGGATCGTGTTTATGGAGAAAGGCCGGGTGGTGTGCGATGACACGCCGCAGGCGATGCGTAGCGGGCAACACCCGCGGGTCGAGGCCTTTCTCAAAGATGTTTCTCTGGCTTAACTATCGGAACGTGAAGAGGAAAAACTATGATTGCGCAGTGGCAAATTGATCAGTTTCATCAGCAGGGTTTTCTGGTGGTCGAAGAGGTGCTTTCCAGCGCCGACATCGCCGCCCTGCAGAGCGATTTCGACGGCTGGGTCGAGGAGAGCCGCGGTCACGCGACGGTGTGGGGAGAAACCCTCGACGGGCGGCCACGCTTCGATATCGAGCGCGATCATGCTCCTGACCATCCGTCGCTGCGCCGGGTCGCCTCCCCGACGGAGATCTCCGAGGCCTATCGCCATACTGCGCTGAACTCGCGGATGGCGACCATCGCCGCGCAATTGATCGGCGGCAGCGGCACCCGCTTTCATCACAGTAAAATTAACTCCAAGCTGCCGCACACCGCCACCGAGGTGAAATGGCATCAGGATTTCCTTTTCACCCCACACAGCAATGACGACATCATCACCGCCCTGCTGATGGTCAGCGAGGTGACCCCAGAGAATGGCCCGCTCAACGTGGTGCCTGGCAGTCATCAGGGGCCGCTGTGGTCCCACTGGCAGGAGGGGCGCTTCACGGGGGCGGTGGATGATGAGGTGGTGGCGACGCACTGCCAGCAGCCGCAGGCCTGTTTTGGCCCGGCGGGCTCAGTCTGCTTTATGCATACCCGCCTGCTGCACGCCTCCAGTCCCAACGAAACCGCCCTGCCGCGCACCCTGTTCATCAGCGTCTACGCCGCGGAGGATGCGCTACCCTACGGCGAAAACCCGCTGCCGAGCCGCCATGCCGGCCAACTGGTCGCGGGAGAAGAGAGCGGTCTGGTGCGCAGCACCAATAACCAGCTTCGTCTGCCGCAGAAGCCGCGCGGCGCTTCGTTTTTTGTTCAGCAGGCCGGCGCCGATCGCGCCAGCATGTAATTTGCCCACACTCCGGAGGTTTTATGACACGCATTTTCGCACCACGCCCGCTGACCCTGCTGCTCTGCGCAGCGGCTGCTCTGACATCCTTTAGCGCACTGGCCTTTCAGCAAAGCGGTAAGATCACCGCCGGTTCGGACATGACCTTTTTTCCTTACGAGTACATGGAAAACAATAAGCCAGCCGGTTTTGACATCGAGCTGCTCGATGGTCTGGCGAAGACTATGGGCCGTGAAGCAGTGAATATCGATACCCGCTTCCCCAACCTGATCCCCGGGCTGCAGGGCGGGCGCTTCGATATCACCAACTCGTCGATGTACATTACCGCCGAACGCCTGAAGGTGATCGATATGGTGCCGTACCTGAAAAGCGGGGAAGCGATCCTCGCCCGCAAAGGCGGCGACTACCAGCCTAAGACCCCGGAAGCGTTCTGCGGCCATAAAATCGGCTCGATGGGCGCCACCTCCTGGCTGGCGCAATTGCAGAAGCTCTCCACCGACTACTGCGTGAAGAAGGGGCTGAAGCCGATTGCGCTGAGCGTTTATACCACCGACCCGCAGACCACCCAGGCGCTGTTGTCGCGCGCGGTGGATGCGCAGATCACCGACGCCGCCGTGGCGCGCGGGGTGGTGGAAAAACTGGGTGACCGGGTGGTTATCTCCTCTGACACGCTGATCTATCCGGTGCTGAACGGCTTTGGCGTTAAAAAAGGCAATACTGAGGTGAAAACCGCCCTCGAAGAGGCGCTGAAAAAATACAGCGCGACGCCGGAATATGCCGCCCTGCTGAAGAAATATCACTTCCAGGCGCCGACGGCGGACGATCTGCAGACCCTGATGCCGAAAGCGGAGTAATGCCCATGCGCGATTCCGATGAAGAGCAGATCCGCATCGACCTGGCGGCCACCTTTCGCATCATTGCCCATCTTGGCATGCATGAGGCGGTGGCCAACCATTTCAGCGCCGCGCTCTCCGCCGACGGGAAAACGTTTTTACTCAACCCGAAGTGGAAACACTTTTCGCGCATCCGCGCCAGCGATCTGCTGGTGCTGAACGCCGATGATGAAGGTTGCGCCGCGCGCCCTGACGTCGATGCCACCGCGTGGGCTATTCACGGGCAGATCCATCAGCGGCTCCCGGACGTGCGGGTGGTGCTGCATCTGCACCCGGTGTACACCACCAGCCTCGCCTGTCTGGCGACGCCGCAGATCCTGCCCATCGACCAGAACACGGCCCGCTATTTTAACCGGGTCGCCGTCGATACGCTGTACGGCGGGATGGCGGACACCGCGGCAGAAGGCGCCCGGCTGGCGGGCCTGCTGGCGGACAAACGCCGCCTGCTGATGGGGAATCACGGGGTGCTGGTGACCGCCCCGACCATCGGCGAGGCGTTCGATGATATCTGGACCCTGGAGCGCGCCTGTCAGATCCTGATCACCGCCTGGTCCACCGGCCAGCCGCTGAAGGTTCTGTCAGACGCGGTAGCGGAAAAAACGGCCCAGGACTGGGAGAAGATTGCCGATTTCTCGCGGCAGCATTTTGCCGAAATGAAGCAGTTAATGATCGACCTCGATCCCTCCCTGGTGGACTAACCCCGCGCCTGCCCGGGTCAGCCCGGGCCGTCGCTGGCTGCCGCCAGCAGCGGCACGATGATATCGCTGAGCGGTGTCGGAATGCCGTGCTGACGTCCGCGACGCTGCACCACGCCGTTACGAATATCCCACTCCAGCGGTCGGCCATTCAGGCGATCGATCAGAATAGAGGTGCTTAAGTCGGCAGGCGCCCGGTGAAAGCCGGCGATAATCTCCTCCGGCACGCTGTCGCCCAGGGCGGCCCCTTCCGCCCGCGCCACCTGCAGACATTCGCGCAGATAAGCCAGTCCGAGGGCAGTAATGTCTTCCCGGGCAAACATCCCGGCGCGGCGTCCGGTCAGCACCATCAGTCCGGCTACGGCGTTCTGCAACAGTTTACGCCAGGCCACGGTGGTAAAATCCGCCGCCAGGTCCACCGCGCAGCGGGTCCCCGCCAGCGCCTGCTGCACTCGCTCTGCCCCCGGCAGATCCGGGAGGGTCAGGCGCGGCGTGGCGCGCAGCCAGACAGAGGCATCGGCATCGCGCTGCGCCGGAAACCAGACCACCGAGGGCAACACCGTCGCGCCGCCGGTCAGGGGGGCAAACTGCTGGCGCTGCTCAACGCCGTTTTGCAGCACGCACACCACGGTGTCCGTGGAACACAGGGCCGTCAGCCAGGAGGCGATGGCCTCCGTCTGGGTAGTTTTCACCGCGACAAAGACCAGGTCGAAGGGGGCGGCTATCGCCGTTGGGTCGGTGTGCACCGGGCCGGGCACCACGATCTCGCCCTCGTCAGTGCGCAGCACCAGCGCCGAATGGGCGGTACGCCCGCAGACCATCGGCGCCCTCCCCACCTCAAACAGGGCGGCGGCGATAGTCGTGCCGATGGCGCCGGGACCAATAAGTGCAACCTTAGGAAATGCTGACATGCCGAAGACCTCCTGATGATTCACCGCCCTGGTTGGGCAAAGATTGCCCTCCACAGTAGCGAGAAAGACCGGAGGTCGGCAAGCGGCGCGTCGGGAAAAGCCATTCGCTTTCCCCGACAGCGGTCTAGTAACGCACGCAGACGGATTTGGTTTCGCACCAGCCGTCGAGCCAGTCAGGGCCGAAATCGCGGCCGGTACCAGACTGCTTCATGCCGCCGAAAGGCAGGTTGGCGTCAATCAGGGTATGGCTGTTGACCCATACCGTCCCAGCCTGCAGACGGTCGGTGTAGTTCAGGGCCTGGGTCAGATCGCGGGTCCAGACGCTGGCGGTCAGGCCAAAATCGCTGTCGTTGGCCAGACGCAGCGCCTCCTCGCCGTCGGCCACCCGCACCAGGTTCACCACCGGGCCAAACACCTCCTCACGGGTGAGGCGCAGTCCGGCGTCGGGGTTAACCACCAGCGTCGGCGGAATATAGTACCCCCCCGCATCCGGTCCGGCGCTGCCGCTGATGAGCTCTGCCTTCTGCTGGCGAGCCTCTTCGAGGTAGGCCGCCACCTTGTCGCAGTGGGCCCGGGAGACCACCGGGTTGATCTGCGCCGTCTCCTGCATCCCCGGCCCCACCTGCAGCGATTTTACCGCCTGCTCGAAACCGCTGACCAGGGTGTCAAACAGCGGCGCTTCGATGTAGATCCGCGAGCTGGCGGCGCAGACCTGTCCCTGATTGAGGAAGCTACCGGTCATCAGCCCCTCAATAACCCACTGGGGATCGGCATCTTTGAGCACAATCGCCGGGTTCTTGCCGCCCAGCTCCAGCGTCACGCGAGTCAGGCGGTCGGCGGCCACGCGGGCGATCTGTTTCCCGGTCGCCGTTGAGCCGGTAAAGCTGACCTTCGCTACCTGCGGATGGGCGGTCAGCGCCGCGCCGCAGCCGGCGCCGCTGCCGGTGACCACGTTGAACACCCCGTCAGGAATGCCCGCCAGGGTCGCCAGCTCCGCCACCCGCAGCAGGGTCAGCGGGGTGGTTTCAGAAGGTTTGATGACGATCGAACAGCCCGCCGCCAGGGCCGGCATGACCTTCCACATGCCGATCATCAGCGGGAAATTCCACGGGACGATACCCGCCACCACCCCGACCGGCTCTTTTTTGGTCCACGCCTGGTAACGCGCCCCTTGCGGGAACGGGATCGACACGTCCAGCGTCCGGCCGCTGATCTTGGTGGTCAGCCCCGCGGTGTAGCGCATCCAGTTCAGGGTGCAGCCGACCTCAAAGGCGCGAGAGATCGCAATGGATTTGCCCTGCTCAAGGGTTTCCAGTTGCGCCAGCTCTTCGCCGTGCTGCTCCACCAGGTCGGCAAAACGCAGCAGGATGCGTTCACGGTCGGCCGGGGTGCGCCCGGCCCAGCGGCGATCGACAAAAGCGCGCCAGGCGGACATTACCGCCCGGTCAACATCCGCCGGGCTGGCGTCGGCGGTGGTGGCAATCGCCTGCCCGGTGGCCGGATCCCAGACGGTTAACCGGTTTTCGCTCTGCGCGGCGCAGGGAGCGCCGTCGATATACAGGCCATGCTGACGGTCTAAAAACTGCTGGACGCTGGCAAGCAGCGCTATCTGAGAGGTGGACATACCCTTTCCTTATTCTTCGCGGATAGTGCTTTCAGTCTATGTCCGGTTGGCGGCTGGCGCTTTTTTCTCTGTGACATTCGTTTGCGCCGCTGTGACAGTCGCCGCAAATCCGCGGCTTACCCTGGCAGAAATGTGCCGCAGGTAATAGTTCTTTCATATACCCGCCATCGCGGCCTTGCCTGAGGCGGCATAAATGCAACAATGCGGAAACATTGTTATTACAGGAGAAGGGCGAATGATGACCACGGCAGAGGGAGGGCTGGCGTACCAGCGCTGGCTGGCGACGATCAATCAGGTCTGCGGCCATTTCGCCGCCCGGCCGCTGGAGGGGCGCTTCCACGGCGAGATTGACGCCCGCTACGCCGGTAACCTCAAGGTCAGCACGGTCACCGCCGCCGGCGTTAATCTCTACCGCACACACAATGAGATAAAACGCGATAACGACGCCTGGTTCTACACCGTATTTCAGCTTGCCGGCGAAGCCATCATCGAACAGGACGATCGCCAGGTGACGCTGGCGGCAGGCGATATCACGTTAATCGACGCCGCCCGCCCCTGCTCGATTGTCTGGCAGCAGACCTCGCGTCAGGCCTCCCTGCTGCTGCCGCGCCAGCGGGTGGCGCCCACAGGCGACATCGCCACCGCCTGCCGGCTGGACAAATCCCTGCCAATGGTGCAGCTCAGCCAGCGACTGTTGCTGGAAAGCATGGGCGGCACGACACTCTCCGCCAGCGAGAGTGAAGCGGCGCTGGAGGCGATCGCCTGCCTGTTGCGCCCGGTGCTGCATCAGCGCGAGCCTGCCCCTTCCCGGCGGGAAAAGCAGTTTCAAAAGATTATTGCCTTAATCGATGCGTCCATTCAGTCGGAGCATTTGCGCCCGGAGTGGCTGGCCAGCGAGACGGGGATGTCGGTACGCAGCCTGTACCGGTTGTTTGCCGACAAAGGGCTGGTGGTGGCGCAGTATATTAAGAACCGGCGGTTGGACCTGTGTGCCAGGGCGTTACAGAACGCCCATGACGACGAAAAGCTGGCGGGGATCGGCTACCGCTGGGGCTTCAGCGACCACAGCCATTTCTCCACCGCCTTTAAGCAGCGCTTTGGCGTCTCGCCGGGCGAATACCGCAAGCGCTGCCGCTGATCATTTACGCCGCCACTGGCCGTTCAGCCCCTGGACGTACTCCCCGGGCTGAGCCCGGGCCACCAGCTTCTGCCCGGCCATTTTCGCCACTTCATCTACCGGCAGATTGTTGTCATCCGCCAGCCGCTGGTAGCTTTCGCTGCGCGCGGCGTTGATCTGCTTCACCAGCGCTAAGGTCTCTTTATCCTGGCGCAGCGGCGCCAGATAGCCGTTCAGCGTTTCCCCCACCCGCCCCTGCTGCCGCGCTTCGCTCAGGGTCAACGCCAGCGCGGGCGCGCTGAGTAAGGTCAGCGCCAGCGCTGCGCTTAACAGTCGTTTTCTCATCGTCGCCTCAGAACAGATCGCTGCGGGATTTCAGCAGATTTTCCACATCCTTATCGACCTTGATATGGATCTCATGCTCAATTTTGACATTCATATTAATGGTGATGGGCTCTTTCGATGCCGCAATTTCGATACGCGGCGTACAGCCGGCGAGCAGCATCGGCGCCACCATGGCCAGTAGCAACTTCTTCATTTAGGTTCCTTACATGTCTTACCGTCCGTACAGCGCCGCACGGGCAGCATGGCATTCTGTTCGAGCCACGCCTGTAAATTGTCGCCGAAGCGTAAACTGCGCCACAGGTCGAAAATATTCTCTTCATGAGCGTAGTTTAAATGCACGGTACTGCTTTTCCCGTCCACCCGGCTGGTACCGTTGATGGTGGCCTTAAGCGTCAACACGCCCAGATTGTCGAGGTTAATCCGCGTCCACGAGCGGGAGATCTCCATATAGCGCAGCCAGTTAATCGCCGCCCCGGCGGAGACATTGTCCGCCACCAGCGCATCGGCAGTGTCTTTATCCAGCCGCAGGGTCATCGGCCCGTCATTACGCAGCCAGCCGTCGTGGATGATCCATTGGTTGTTTTCCAGCCACAGCGGCAGCGCGCCGCTCACCGCCCCGGACATGGCGAACTGCTTCACCTTGACGGCGCTGGTGAGTTCGCTGCTGGAGATATGTTGCAGACGGATCAGCGCCGGGTCGCGCTGCGGCATACGCAGCTGCAGCAGCGTCAGCTTACCGCCTAACAGATCGACGCTGACGTCGCTGAGCTGCAGCGGATTGGCCTCACTCCACGGCCAGGTGCCCTGCAGGTCCGCCGTCAGATTGCGCGCGGTAACCTGGTTGACGATTTCGCCAATACGCAGGGAGACCGGACGGCGGGTGCCCAGCTGCCAGTGGCCGTCGCTGAAACGGAATGGCAGCACGAAGTCGACGCCGTTAATCTGATTGTCCGGCATCCAGGCGCTGCCGCCCTTCAGCACGCCGTGGCCGCCCGCCTCAAATCCCTGCCCGGCTGCTGCCGAAAAGGCCACCTGCGCATAGAGACTGCCTTCCCGCAGATTCATCTTCCAGTCCGGTGGCACCAGCGGCTGGAACACCGTCAGCGACTGTTTTGGCCACCATGCCTGGCCGCGCAGCCGTTCGCCATCCCAGCGCCCGGTCAGCCGCACCGGGCCAATGGTATCGGCGTGCAGGGCGCCGGTGAACTGGAACCACGTCGGGTCCCGGCCGTCGAGGGCAAATTTCAGCGTTGACGCCGGGAGATAGCTGCCGCCGGAGAAGGTGGTCTTTGCCGCGTCCAGCGACATCGCGCCGGTCAGCCGCGGGTGCTGGGCATCACGCAGCCAGCGGATCGGCTGCTCGAGCGTCAGACGCGGCGTACTGACCCGCATCGTGCCGTACTCGAGCTTATCGAAGCCGGTGGAGAGGCTGCTCAGGGTAATAGCATTGTCGCGCCACTCCCCGCTGCCCTTCACATCCCAGCGTGCCTGCATCGGGGTGAAGTGTCCCTCACCCCAGTAGCGCCATTGCCAGCGGCCGCTGTCGGGCAGAAAATCGCTCGCCTGACCGTCCAGATGCAGCGTAAAGTCGCCCATCTGCTGCTCATGGGCGCGGAGGATCGCCTGCAGGCGGCCATCGACGCCCTGCTGGGTCACTTTCACCCCAGCCAGCGGCCAGCGAATTTCATCAATATTCAGCGCATCGATCACCCGTCCGCGCGAACGCAGCAGCGCCCCGGGATGAAACGCCAGCTGTGGGCTGACCAGCGACCCGCTGAGCTGCGCCGGCAGCGCCGCGTAGAAGATCATCTCCCCCAGCTTGGCCTCGCCGGTGAGCCGCAGCGGCATGTCGCTGTTATCCATGCTTAGCTTGCCCGGACCGATATTCAGCACCGCGTTGCCTTTGCCGGCATGCCCCTCGGTGAGGACATTTAAGCGACCGCTGACGGTCATCTGCTCGGTCCCCTGCTGCCAGTTGCCCACCGACAGTGCGACGCGCCCGCTGAGCGGATAGTTCTGGTAGCGGGTGCGCCAGCGACCGTCGCTGATGGTGATCCGCTCCGGGGTGATCTCCCACGGCAGGTCCAGGATCGGCTCTACCTCGCCGCGCGGCGTCACCAGCAGCTGGCCGCGATTGTGCTGCCACTCGAGCTCGGCATCGATCCATTCCGCGGTTTGTGGAAATTCAAAGGTGCCCTGCATCTGGCCGTCGACCGGCAGACCATCCGGTACCAGCGGCAGGTGGAAGGTTCCCACCAGCTTCACCGGCGGCTGATCGTCAGTCAGCCGGGCGCTGAACTGGCTGACGGTGAGGGCCTGGCCGCGCAGGCGCGCCTGCAGACTCAGTTCCTTACCGGCAAAGCCGATGTCCTGCTGCACTGGCGTCAACGACATCACCAGCCGCCCCTGCCATTTCTCCCACGGCGACAGCCGCAGGTTATCAATCGTTAACCAACTGTAGGGCAACATCGATTGCCATTCGGCGAGGGTGCGCGGCGATCCCGGCGTGGGCTCGCTGGCCGGCAGTTTGCTCAGACAAGCGCTGTTGATGTCCAGCTGGCCAATATGCAGCCGCCAGCGGCTGGGACGCGAAAGGCGGGTATCGGTCACCCGGGCGAGTTCACAGTCGCCCACCAGATAGCGCAGGTCGGGGATCAGCAGAGCCGACCGCGTCAGACGCGGGCTCTCCTGCAACGAGATACGAGTGCCCACAGGCAGCCAGATGCCCGCCAGCGTCGGCACCCAGTGGGTCAGCGTCAACAGCAGCGTTAGCGGCAATAACACCAGCACTAACACCAGCGCGATGGCGGCTTTATATTTACCCTTCATGGGCAGTTAATATCCTGATTCAACATAAGTAAAAGCCGAATGGCGCCCATTGTGACACGTTCGACCAGTGAGTGAAAGTTTGCGACCTGTTAAAGCATAGTTGCCAGCCGGACTCGCGGCGCTGCGATCGGCCGTCATCATTTAGCTTTTGTTTAAGCAGCGCCTGCCACACTCCAGCCAGACAGAAATGGCTTGCGGGAGAAACCGTGTCGTTAATTATCTCGCTCATTGAGAGCGCACAGGGCCACTATCCATTGGTATTACTAATGGTTTTCCTGCTTACCTTCACTAAATCCTGCGCGCTGGTGTCGCTGGCGATCCCGGGCACCTCCGGTCTGCTGCTGTTGGGGACATTCGCTTCCGCCAGCCTCGGTCATTTCCTGTTAATGTGGTCCAGCGCCAGCCTCGGCGCCATCGGCGGATTCTGGCTCTCGTGGTGGTTAGGCGTTCGCTATCGTCACCGCCTCACACAGTTACGCTGGCTCACCGCCGAGCGGCTGGCCCGCAGCCGACTCTTTTTTCAGCGCCGCGGGCTGTGGGCGGTCTTTTTCAGTCGCTTCCTCTCTCCCCTGCGCGCCACCCTGCCCCTGGTCAGCGGCGCCAGCGGCCTGCCGCTGTGGTCGTTTCAGCTAGCTAACGTCAGCTCCGGTCTGCTGTGGCCGTTTCTGCTGCTCTCCCCCGGCGCTTTAAGCCTCAGTTTGTGGTGAAAAAACTTTGTCTTTCAAAGAGATTCCGCAAATCCGCGATATGCTCTAGAATTAGCATAAGCACCTGACACTTAAACTATTTTTTAATAATTGTAC
Organism: Klebsiella sp. HMSC16C06; assembly: GCF_001808325.1. Classification (NCBI taxonomy): domain Bacteria; kingdom Pseudomonadati; phylum Pseudomonadota; class Gammaproteobacteria; order Enterobacterales; family Enterobacteriaceae; genus Klebsiella; species Klebsiella sp. HMSC16C06. Next base: position 299,187 of record NZ_KV793012.1, on the reverse strand, counting down.
GATTATTTTAAATATGCTACCGTGACGTTATAATCACTGGAGAAAAGTCTTATGAAAATCGCGGTTTACAGTACGAAGCAGTACGATAAAAAGTACCTGCAGCACGTGAATGATACCTACGGCTTTGAACTGGAATTCTTCGACTTCCTGCTGACAGCGAAGACCGCCAAAACCGCCAACGGTTGCGAAGCGGTGTGTATCTTCGTCAATGACGACGGCAGCCGCCCGGTGCTGGAAGAGCTGAAGGCCCACGGCGTGAAGTATATCGCTCTGCGCTGCGCCGGATTTAACAACGTCGACCTCGAGGCGGCAAAGGAGCTTGGCCTGCGCGTGGTCCGCGTCCCGGCGTACTCGCCGGAAGCCGTCGCTGAGCATGCGATCGGTATGATGATGTCGCTCAACCGTCGCATCCACCGCGCCTATCAGCGTACCCGTGATGCCAACTTCTCCCTCGAAGGCCTCACCGGTTTCACCATGTACGGTAAAACCGCCGGGGTGATCGGCACCGGGAAAATTGGCGTGGCGATGCTGCGGATCCTCAAAGGTTTCGGCATGCGCCTGCTGGCGTTCGACCCGTACCCAAGCGCCGCCGCGCTGGAGCTGGGGGTGGAATATGTCGACCTCGCTACACTGTACAAGGAGTCGGACGTGATCTCCCTGCACTGCCCGCTGACCGACGAAAACTACCATCTGCTCAATCGCGAGGCGTTTGACCAGATGAAGGACGGGGTGATGGTGATTAACACCAGCCGCGGCGCGCTGATCGACTCCCAGGCGGCCATCGACGCCCTGAAGCACCAGAAAATTGGCGCGCTGGGGCTGGATGTTTATGAGAACGAACGCGATCTGTTCTTTGAAGACAAATCCAACGATGTGATCCAGGACGACGTTTTCCGCCGCCTCTCCGCCTGTCACAACGTGCTGTTCACCGGCCACCAGGCGTTCCTCACCGCTGAGGCGCTGATCAGCATTTCGGAGACCACCCTGGGCAACCTGCAGCAGGTCGCCAACGGCGAAACCTGCCCGAACGCCATCGTCTGATTCCTTTCCCTTTTGTGCTCCTCTCCCGGGGGGAGCACATTCAGATAATCCCCACAGATCCCCGCTGCGATACCGTTACACTGGCTTGGTTTTATTAGAAATGTGAATGTTTTGGAGTGAAAATGAACAAATTGGCGGCGCTACTGGCGGCAGGTATGCTGTTGTCCGGCTGTGTCTATAACAGTAAGGTGTCCACCGGCGCGGAACAGCTGCAGCATCATCGCTTCGTGCTGACCAGCGTCAACGGCCAGGCGGTCAACGCCGGCGACCGGCCGCTGGAGCTGAGCTTCGGCGAGAAGATGGCTATTACGGGCAAGATGTATGTTTCGGGCAATATGTGCAACGGTTTTAGCGGGGAAGGCAAGGTGTCGGACGGCGAGCTGAAGGTGAAGTCGCTGGCGATGACCCGGATGCTGTGCCACGATGCCCAGCTTAATACCCTTGACGCGACGATCGGCAAGATGTTGCGCGAAGGCGCGCAGGTCGATCTGACGGAAAACCAGTTGACGCTGGCGACCGCCGACCAGACGCTGGTCTATAAGCTCGCCGACCTGATGCATTAGCCGGCCTTGAGGTGCCGCTGACGCTGCCCCGCGACGGGGCCGCCGTTAGTAGCCGCAGCTGCCGCCCGCCAGCGCCTGCTCGCTGCAGCGTTTGCCGTTCGGCAGCGCGCACATGCCAATCGCCGAACCATCGAGCTGACGAGCCACCGATAACGAGCCGCCTACCATGGCGCAGTTGGCCTGACCGGCGTCGCTCATCGCCGCCCGCATGCCTGGCGTGACGTGCGCCGCCGTGGCCTGCTGAACGGGTTCACTACTGCACGCCGACAGCAACAGCGCCGCACAACCTACTAATATCGCAGCTCGCATTCTCTCTCCCCTCGGAAACGTCTTAAAAAAGCAAACCCCAGAATAATAGGCAGCGTGGCGGGCGGCGTCGAGGGGGGAAGTACGTATTTATGCGCCTCATTAACATTTTCTAGCAAATTTTCGCCGAAAGCTTGATCTGCTCCGGCCTGGACGCCGGGCGCACGTGATTCGATACTCGGCAGGAAGCCATTTTCTCCGCGAACCATGCAAAATATTGATCTGGTCACGGGTGGCCGGCGCATTGAGGACACAAATGCAAAAATGGCCGCGCCAACGGTTTGCTAAACTACCCCTTATATAATTACAGGGCGCGTCGCGGTTTCACGTGTCCATTCTTTTGCGCAATGTAAGGGTGTCTTCATATGATTACGATTGATGGTAATGGCGCGGTCGCTTCCGTCGCGTTTCGCACCAGTGAAGTTATCGCCATCTACCCGATCACGCCCAGTTCAACGATGGCGGAACAGGCCGACGCCTGGGCCGGCAATGGGCTGAAAAACGTCTGGGGCGATGTTCCCCGCGTGGTCGAAATGCAGTCGGAGGCAGGCGCCATTGGCGCCGTACATGGCGCGCTGCAGACCGGCGCCCTCTCCACCTCCTTTACCTCATCGCAGGGTCTGCTGCTGATGATCCCCACGCTGTACAAACTGGCCGGCCAGCTGATGCCGTTTGTGCTGCACGTCGCCGCCCGCACCGTCGCCACCCACGCGCTATCGATCTTCGGCGATCATTCCGATGTGATGGCCGTGCGTCAGACCGGTTGCGCCATGCTGTGCGCCAGTAGCGTCCAGGAGGCGCAGGATTTTGCGCTGATCTCGCATATCGCCACCCTGCAAAGCCGGGTGCCGTTTATTCATTTCTTTGATGGTTTCCGCACTTCGCACGAAATCAACAAAATCGCCCCGCTGGCGGATGACATCATTCGCGCCCTGCTACCGCAGGATAAAATCGCCGAGCATCGCCAGCGCGCGCTCAATCCGGAACACCCGGTGATCCGCGGAACCTCGGCCAACCCCGACACGTACTTCCAGTCCCGGGAGGCCACCAATCCGTGGTACGACGCGGTCTATGACCATGTTGAGACGGCGATGAACGACTTCGCCGCCGCCACCGGCCGTCAGTACAAACCGTTTGAGTTTTACGGCCACCCGCAGGCAGAGCGCGTGATCGTCATTATGGGTTCGGCCATCGGTACCTGCGAAGAGGTGGTTGATGAACTGCTGAGCCGCGGCGAGAAAGTCGGCGTGCTGAAAGTGCGCCTCTATCGCCCGTTCTCCGCCGCCCACCTGCTGGCAGCGTTGCCGGAGAGCGCCCGGGCGGTAGCGGTGCTCGATCGCACCAAAGAGCCTGGCGCGCTTGCCGAGCCGCTGTATCTCGATGTGATGACCGCCCTGGCGGAAGCCTTTAACCGCGGCGAGCGCGAGACGCTGCCGCGCACCATCGGCGGCCGCTATGGCCTCTCCTCCAAGGAGTTCGGCCCGGAATGCGTGCTGGCGGTATTTAGTGAACTGCAGTCCGCTCAGCCGAAGCCACGCTTTACCGTCGGTATCTATGATGACGTGACCAATCTGTCGCTGCCGCTGGGAGAAAATACCCTGCCAGCAGAGGCCAAGCTCGAGGCCCTGTTCTACGGTCTCGGCAGCGATGGCAGCGTGTCAGCCACCAAAAACAACATCAAAATCATCGGCAACTCGACCCCGTGGTTCTCACAGGGCTATTTTGTCTATGACTCGAAGAAAGCGGGCGGCCTCACCGTCTCGCATCTGCGCGTGAGCGAAAAACCGATTCGTTCATCGTATCTGATTTCGCAGGCTGATTTCGTCGGCTGCCACCAGCTACAGTTTATCGATAAATACCAGATGGCCGAGCGGCTGAAGCCCGGCGGTATTTTCCTGCTTAACACGCCGTACGGCGCCGATGAGGTCTGGTCTCGCCTGCCGCAGGAAGTCCAGGCCACCCTGAATCAGAAAAAAGCGCGTTTTTACGTGGTCAACGCGGCGAAAATCGCCCGCGAGTGCAGCCTCGGCGCGCGCATTAATACCGTGATGCAGATGGCGTTCTTCCATCTCACCCGCATCCTGCCGGGCGACAGCGCGCTGGCGGAACTGCAGGCAGCCATCGCCAAAAGCTACAGCAGCAAAGGCCAGGAGCTGGTGGAACGCAACTGGCAGGCGCTGGCCCTGGCCCGGGAATCGCTGGCGGAAGTGCCGCTCCAGCCAGTGAACGCCAGCAGTCCGAACCGCCCGCCGGTGGTCTCCGACGCTGCGCCGGATTTCGTCAAAACGGTCACCGCCGCGATGCTGGCCGGCCTCGGCGATGCGCTGCCGGTCTCCGCCCTGCCGCCGGACGGCACCTGGCCCATGGGCACCACGCGCTGGGAGAAACGCAATATCGCCGAAGAGATCCCCATCTGGAAGGAAGCGCTGTGTACGCAGTGCAACCACTGCGTCGCCGCCTGCCCGCACTCGGCGATCCGCGCCAAAGTGGTCGCGCCGGAAGAGATGGAGAACGCCCCTGCCAGTCTGCACTCGCTGGACGTCAAATCCCGCGATATGCGCGGACAAAAATACGTTCTGCAGGTCGCCCCGGAAGACTGCACTGGCTGCAACCTGTGCGTTGAAGTGTGCCCGGCGAAAGATCGCCAGAACCCGGAGATCAAGGCCATCAATATGATGTCGCGCCTGGAGCATGTGGAAGAGGAGAAGGTCAATTACGATTACTTCCTCAACCTGCCGGAAATCGACCGCACAAAACTGGAGCGGATTGATATTCGCACCTCGCAGCTGATCAGCCCGCTGTTTGAATACTCCGGCGCCTGCTCCGGCTGTGGCGAAACGCCGTATATCAAACTGCTGACCCAGCTGTATGGCGATCGGATGTTGATTGCCAATGCTACCGGCTGCTCCTCCATTTACGGCGGCAACCTGCCCTCGACGCCGTATACGACCGACGCCAACGGCCGCGGCCCGGCATGGGCCAACTCGCTGTTTGAGGATAACGCTGAATTCGGGCTCGGCTTCCGCTTAACCGTCGACCAGCACCGTCAGCGCGTGTTGCGCCTGCTAAGCGAATTTGCCGACAAACTGCCGGCAGAGTTGAACGCGGCGTTACATGCCGAGGCGACGCCGGAAGTACGCCGCGAACAGGTGGCGGCCCTGCGCCAGGCGCTGGCCGGCGTGGACGGCGCTGAAGAGCTGCTGACCGATGCTGACGCGCTGGTGGAGAAATCCGTCTGGCTGATCGGTGGCGACGGCTGGGCCTACGATATTGGCTTCGGCGGTCTGGATCATGTGCTGAGCCTGACGGAAAACGTCAACATTCTGGTGCTGGATACCCAGTGCTACTCCAACACCGGCGGCCAGGCGTCAAAAGCCACCCCGCTGGGGGCAGTCACCAAGTTTGGCGAACACGGTAAACGCAAGGCGCGCAAAGATCTGGGCGTCAGCATGATGATGTACGGTCATGTCTATGTGGCGCAGATTTCGCTGGGCGCGCAGCTGAACCAGACGGTGAAAGCGATTCAGGAAGCGGAAGCCTATCCGGGACCGTCGCTGATCATCGCCTACAGTCCTTGCGAAGAGCACGGCTACGATCTGGCGCTCAGCCACGATCAGATGCGTCAGCTGACCGCCACTGGATTCTGGCCGCTCTACCGCTTCGACCCGCGTCGCGCCGACGAAGGCAAACTGCCGCTGGTGCTGGATTCTCGTCCGCCGTCCGACGCGCTGGCCGAGACGCTGCTAAACGAGCAACGCTTCCGTCGCCTGAACGCCCAGCAGCCGGAGGTGGCGGAGCAGTTGTGGAAAGACGCCGCCGCCGATCTGCAGAAACGGTATGACTTCCTCGCCCAGCTGGCCGGCAAAGCGGAGAAATCACCGAGCGAAGGCTAAGGTTATTTTCCATCCTGCAGCCATAAAAAAAGCCCGAACATGTTGTTCGGGCTTGTCGTTTTACCGATAAACAAAATCATTCCGCAGAATGAGACGGCAACAATAAATAATTGGCATGACAATAAAGGCATATAACGCGCGAATAATACGTGATTATCCTGGGCATGTATAATTTTTATTTTGTATATTATCCACGGATATATTCAACATAATTATCACCATTTCTTTGGTATTATTTATTTTAGATTTTACTTATATCGTAACAATTGAGTCTTACCATATCTCAGACCGCTCCTTTAGCATGAGTTCACTTCCTTCCCGGAAGCTAAAACATAAAAACAGTTAAAGGAATTTCTTCATGAAAAGAAAAGTACTGGCCCTCGTTATTCCGGCTTTATTAGCCGCCGGTGCCGTCCATGCGGCGGAAATTTATAATAAAGACGGAAATAAATTAGATCTCTATGGCAAGGTAGACGGTCTGCACTATTTCTCCAGCGACTCGAAAAAAGACGGCGATCAAACTTATTTGCGTTTCGGCTTTAAAGGCGAAACCCAGATCAACGATATGCTCACCGGTTACGGCCAGTGGGAATACAACGTTCAGGCCAACAATACCGAAAGCGCCGGCGATCAGGCGTGGACCCGTCTGGCATTCGCGGGTATCAAAGTGGGTGATTACGGCTCCTTCGACTACGGTCGTAACTACGGCGTGCTGTACGACGTCGAAGGCTGGACCGATATGCTGCCGGAGTTCGGCGGCGACTCCTACACCTATGCGGATAACTTTATGGCAGGCCGCGCCAACGGCGTCGCGACCTACCGCAACAGCGATTTCTTTGGCCTGGTGGAGGGTCTGAACTTTGCCCTGCAGTATCAGGGTAAAAACGAAGGTCAGAACGCGCAGGATATCAACGTCGGCACCAATAACCGCAGCAGCGACAGCGATGTTCGCTTCGACAATGGCGATGGCTTCGGTCTCTCCACCTCTTATGACTTCGGCATGGGCATCAGCGCGGCAGCGGCCTACACCTCTTCTGACCGTACCAACGATCAGATGACCCAGACCAACGCCCGCGGCGATAAAGCCGAAGCCTGGACCGCCGGCCTGAAGTACGACGTCAACGATATCTACCTGGCGACCATGTACTCAGAAACCCGCAATATGACCCCGTACGGCAATGACGGCGTGGCCAATAAAACGCAAAACTTCGAAGTCACCGCGCAGTATCAGTTCGACTTCGGCCTGCGTCCGGCCATCTCCTACCTGCAGTCCAAAGGCAAAGATCTCTATAATAACGGCCGCTACGCCGATAAAGATCTGGTCAAATATATGGACGTTGGCGCTACCTATTACTTCAACCGTAATATGTCTACCTACGTTGATTACAAAATCAACCTGCTGGATGACAACGACAGCTTCTACAAAGACAACGGTATCTCTACCGACAACATCGTCGCCCTGGGCCTGGTTTACCAGTTCTGATGCGCCAGCCCGCCGGTTCCGGCGGGCTTCTTCCTCCCGCCGTACAGTAGATAAAACAAAACAATATATCCCGCTGGTTAAAATAGCCGTCCATTTAGTGATATAGTCGTGCTCAGTCAGTGCTTGCCCGAGGACGTCCACCATGCATCATCACCCGGTAAAATCATCCCGAATTATCTCTGTCGCCTACGATGACGCCTCCGCCACACTGGAAATCTATTTTTATCACCAGCCGCCGTTGCAATATACCGGCGTGCCACCGCGTATTTTCCGCGATTTTTTACAGGTGGTGTCAAAAGGACGATTTTATGACGGCGTGATCAAAGGGAAATTCCCCGAACGCAAGCCACGTTAATGTCAAAGTGTGACCACGGTCATGATACAAAACGTGCTCTAATGCCGTACAATGTGAGGGGATACTTAAACAGGAGGTTTTTATGAGCAGAATGATTCTTGTCCCTATCGATATCTCTGATAAAGAATTTACTGAACGCATTATCAGTCACGTTGAATCGGAAGCACGGATTGACGACGCCGAGGTCCATTTCCTCTCCGTGATCCCTTCCCTGCCCTATTATGCCTCACTGGGAATGGCTTACACCGCTGAACTGCCGGGTATGGATGAGCTGCGCGAAGGAACGGAAACGCAGCTTAAACAGATCGCCAAACAATTTTCCATCCCGGAAGATCGGATGCATTTTCACGTCGCCGAAGGGTCGCCAAAAGATAAGATCCTCGCGCTGGCCAAGTCGCTACCCGCCGACCTGGTGATCATCGCGTCGCACCGGCCAGATATCACCACCTATCTGCTGGGCTCCAACGCCGCCGCGGTGGTCCGCCACGCCGAGTGCTCAGTCCTGGTGGTGCGTTAACGCCACAGCCCGCCGCCCGGCGGGCTTTTTATTTCCGCTTACACCGCCTCCGCCTGCCTGCCCGCAGCGGAAAGTGCCGGAAAGATGCTGACATTCCGCCCCTGAATCCGTACCATACACGCCACGGTTGTCTGTCAGACCTCATTAATTGCTACGCGCCAGCGCCACGTTGTCCAGGCTGGCAGAACGCGTGCTCTTCTGATGCCACACTATGAATTGAGCCACTATTACATGCTGCAAAATCAAGAAATCAGTAAAAAAGAAAAATACAACATCGATAAGTTGCCCAAATAATTCCAAGCCCCTGAATTTATTAATTTTATATTGTATTACAGTCAGTTATTACCCCATGCGAACAACGCCAACCGACGCAAGCCTACGAATTTAATGCCCTTTTTTGCCCCTTTTTCTTATCCGATGCCCCTTCTATGCCCCTCTTTTGCGAGCAGCTTTCCAGAAAGAAAAAGTGCATGTTTACGACAATATCCTCCCATGACATCATCTCCTGCGTTAATCATGTAATTTTCGGTGCGCACCACTCTTTCATGATAACGGCCTTCCCTAGGAAAACCCATCAGTTGGCCATCACTAGCAACGTCTATACTTTCAGTCTGAAGACTGGAGGCAACCATGTGCGGACGCTTTGCTCAATCACAAACCCGTGAAGAATATTTGGCATACCTGGCGGATGAAGCAGAGCGCGACATCGCATACGACCCTGAGCCAATTGGGCGTTACAACGTGGCACCTGGGACTAAAGTTTTGCTCCTGAGCGAACGTGATGAGCAACTGCATCTCGATCCCGTTCACTGGGGTTACGCACCAGGGTGGTGGGATAAACCACCGCTGATTAATGCCCGGGTGGAGACCGCAGCCACCAGCAGGATGTTTAAACCGCTTTGGCAGCACGGTCGAGCCATCTGTTGCTCTGATGGATGGTTTGAATGGAAAAAGGAAGGTGACAAGAAGCAGCCCTATTTCATTCATCGTGCTGATGGCCAGCCAATATTCATGGCAGCGATCGGCAGCGTGCCTTTTGAGCGCGGCGACGAAGCCGAAGGGTTTTTGATAGTGACCGCTGCGGCCGATCAGGGGTTGGTCGATATTCACGACCGCCGGCCGCTGGTTCTGACGCCGGAAGCAGCACGCGAATGGATGCGCCAGGATATAGGCGGAAAGGAAGCCGAAGAGATAGCAGTCGACGGAGCAGCGCCCGCCGACAAGTTTATCTGGCACGCCGTGACGCGTGCCGTGGGTAATGTGAAAAATCAGGGGCCAGAATTAATTGAGGCTATCGAGCCCCCAATAAATACGTAATGTCCGCAATGTGCCAAAACCGGACGTTGCTAACACCAATAAGTAAAACATTTTTCGTGATACCACTCATGCTATTGGTCCTGGCTCCGAATATGCTCCAGTCATAATCAGGAATAACCGGTTTCAGTCTTGACAATGAGATAGGGGACATCGAACCTTGCGCTGCTACAAAGCTAAGTAACACAGGATTTAATTTAAACACAGTATTTTCCTCAAATGAGAAATATAATTTCGTGCCACAGTAATTCGCTGCGCAAGAAGTCAAACTGCTTATATAAATTGTTTAAAAAATTTAATTCTTGTCATCTGGCGTAATGAACATCTACGTATTGCGAAAGAAAAATCTAGTAAGGTTAGGGTTAGGGTTAGGGTTAGGGTTAGGGTTAGGGTTAGGGAATTGTGAGATAGGAGGTGGGTTTAGGGATTTGGCTATATAAGGAATTGAATAGAATGGCTCTAAATATAAGAGCCATCACAATACAAAGCACGCTACATTAAAAAATAAAATTAGCCATCATCTTGAATAGCACAAATACAATTTGCTAGCCGTGTCGGTTTTAAAAGTCGATAAGCATATTTCTCTTTTAAACTCTGAATATGCCCTACCAATGTGTATCCACTACGTCTTGATAAGTTACTTTTTAAATCGGATTCAACTTTAGTATAGTCTTTCACAAAAGCATTGTTTGGTGACTCAATCATAGCTTCTATAATATCAGCTAACCCTTTAAAACCCATTTTTAAATTATCTAGAGCGACGACATTTAACTCTTCAATGGCTAGCGTCAAGTCAGAACTTATATCTGTTACACTATCACCTTGAAAAGCGACTACCCATTGCCCATGAGCAATCCTATTCCTGAGTGTGCTTGGTGTTTTCACATAGTCAATGATTAATTTTTTAATATAAATCTCAGCAGAAGATAATTGAACAGAATTGAATGTTGGCGCTGATAAAACTTTAGCCTTAGCTAGTTTTAAGCATCTACGCCATTTAGCTTCCATTCCTTTTATTTTTTTTATATCCTCTATTTCGCTTAATTCAAAACCATAAGGTGTATGAATTAATTTTGAGAATAACGCTTCAGTCCAGGCAGAATAAATTAGCGAAAGAGTTTTCGTATGGATTCTTGCCTCGGTATCTCGATCATTTTTTAAGGCAAGATTCAAACTAATCTTAGCGATGCGCCAAGCGCGATCCAATTCTTTTACGTTCTTTGTTTGGGATTGGAACACGATAAGTTGTTGGGCTCTATCCATAACGCGCCTTAGGATGAAATTTACGACTCACAAGTATGGAAAAAACACTTAGAAAATATTTTTTCCATACCTGGAATTGAACCAGGAACCTCCTTCAAACCTCAATAGATCCAGATTTAAAGGCGCTCTACCAAATTTGAGCTATATGGGCATATGCATGATTACAAGCATGTTAAGTTTTGTCAAGTTTTTTGTCGGCAACCCAATGTTCAGCCATATAATGGCTGTAATCGACTAATGCATGAGTAGGAAATTCAGACTGATAGCTATCATCAAAGCTATAAAATAAAGCTAGCTGTGCTGATCTGCTTCCTGTTGTTTAATACGCCACGTTTTAAGTAATAACTTCATCATACTGCGAATGTCTTCTCCTCGCTCTAAGCGGACTGTAGTAGCAGCATGACCACTACCGTTAATAGTCGAATCATCTAACTTTGAGCAGGTCACAGACCCTCGTAGTATAGCGCGGGGATAGCATTTCTCGTTTCATCTGCCAGGCGGTCTGGATCCCCTGCCCTGCAAAATATAGAGTCCCTCTTCCGTCTTTCGCATTGAGATGGTCAAGTACTTCCATGAGCTTTTCACTGTTCTTTCGTGGTGCATTATCATCGAAGAGGTTGAGCTGCGCTACGCCCTGGCTGTAGAAATCCCCAAGCATCACGCCTGCTTTCTGATAGCGATGCCCGTCTCGCCAGATTGCGTCGAGGCATTTTGTCGCCGCAGTGATTATGTCCCGGCTATCCTGGGTTGGGGTAAGCAATTTTAACGATGCACTGTTTCCGTAATACGGTTCATTCAGCGCAAAGGGGCTGGTTTTGACAAAAGCGGAAATAAATCTGCAATACTGATGCTCACCACGGAGTTTCTCCGCAGCGCGCGATGCGTATGAACATATAGCCTGCCTCATTTCATGGTATTCCGTGATACGACCGCCGAACGAACGGCTGCAAACGATTTCCTGCTTTACCGGCGCAAATTCTTCCAGCCCAAGGCAGGATTCACCACGCAGTTCCCGCACAGTTCTTTCCAGCACGACGTTAAAATGTTTTCGGATAAAATGAATGTCCGTATCGGCTAACTTAAGCACCGTGTCTATCCCCATGGACTCCAGTTTTTTACTGATACGGCGCCCAACTCCCCAAACCTCATTCACCGGCAGCAAAGACATCAACTTTCTCTGCCGTTCCAGGTTCGACAAATCAACCACGCCTCCGGTCTGCCGCTGCCACTGTTTCGCGGCGTGATTGGCCAGCTTCGCCAGGGTTTTAGTCTGGGCTATGCCGACGCCGACCGTGAGGTGCGTCCGGCGCAGAACCGTCTCGCGAATTTCCCTGCCGAAGTCGGTAAGGTCGCGACAGTTACGAACTCCAGTCAGATCGCAAAATGCCTCATCGATACTGTAAATTTCGCAGCGCGGAGAGAGCTCTTCCAGCGTGGTCATCACACGATTGGACATATCGGCATAGAGCTCATAGTTGCTACTAAACGCGATAATGCCGTGCCGGCGAAACATGTCCTTTTGTTTGAAGTACGGCTCCCCCATTTTGACGAAGGGCTTCGCCTCAGCGGAACGAGCAATCACACACCCGTCGTTATTGGAAAGGACGACTACTGGCCGCCCTTTCAGGTCAGGACGAAACACCGTCTCACACGATGCGTAAAAGGAGTTCACATCGCAAAGCGCAAACATCTTAGCCAGCCGATTTGATGATGTAAGTTACGACGCCGAACACATCGAGAGTATCCTCACTACCGACGACTATTGGGGAATACGCGCTATTCATTGGGTTAAGCTGAACCCGCGGTTGCAACTGCAGCTTCTTAACCGTGAATTCCCCATCTACAGCGGCAATGACAATATCACCATGGACTGCGGTCCTTGAACTATCCACGACCAGAAGATCCCCCTCACCAATGCCCGCATCTTTCATGCTATCACCGGCAGCTTTGACAAAATACGTCGCGCTGGGGTGGTTAACCAGCAGCTCGTTCAGGTCGATACGCTGCTCAACATAATCCTGCGCTGGACTAGGAAAGCCGCACTGCACAAGGTCACTGTACAACGGGAGCAGCATGATCTGGCGTAACTCAACGGGCGTGTAGAACTGCATAATAAACTCGCTCACAAAATACTGTTTTTATATACAGTAGTTTCATTCACTAATCTGATCAATAGAGGTTTCAACTATCAATCAGGAGCACAGAGGGGGGAAACCAGTCACCTTTGAGCCCCTGATATTGGTTTCACTTAGTGATTATGTTGTCTATGTGCCAGCTATGAACTATCTTTTCTCAAAACCTGCTACTGCAAAATGGATATAAGATGTCACAGACGGACTTGCTGATTGTTGTTTTTACGCTGGGCATTTTAGCCTTTGGCTATTCCATATGGTTCATTTCGAACAGAATACTCTGCTCAATATTTCATAGACTTAGAAAGAATGTATGAATTGGGATGGTATAGACCCAAATTCATGGTCCTTGCTCCTCGACGTCGGAAGGTACTTACAGATCATCTTCGCTCTTAACCTATCACATCGGCACCTACTCCATGATGTAACAGCTCGGACCAGAAATATCTGGAAGCTTTAGGCATATTCCTGGAAGATAGACTAGCGCAAAGACGCACACAGCAATGATGTTATGTAGTATTTTCCCCTTGAGTGTGCCTGCTCAGGGGGATTTTTTATCGCCGTATTGTACCGGCAAATATTTGTAAATAGTCTTCACCCCCACGCCTGTCACATCGGCCACACGCGACTGGACAGGCGGTTAGTCCGGTATGTTTCTCGCGCTACTACTGCTTACGTTAACGTCTGGTAATGATCTAGCGGCGCGACGTAAAGCGGCGTTGAAAGCAATTATAGTGACCGGCCGGCGTCGGTACTTCACACGGTTAGAATGACTCTGAAATAAAAAAACATCTTCTGGATAGCGTTCTCTTCTACGAGCAATGATCCCCTCCACTGGAGGGGTTGATTCAACACGTAGCTCCTTCAGGTGACCCTGTTTTCGTATCAGTATCAAGCCATCATCAATATCATCATATCGAATACTCAGCAGCCTTCCAGCGCTTAAACCTGTGTGAAAAATTAACGCCCACAAGTCTGCCCATGTATCTGAGATGGAAACAAGATTGCTGTTAATAGTTAAAAATTGTTCAAAACTTATTGTTTTCTTACCGTTCACGAACAAACCAAACTGTTTTCAAAACTGAAAGTACTTATTATCTCAAATGTTACATATCACGGGAAGGGCAGGAATCCTTGATCGCGGACGGCAGCAGGAAAGTATTTGTAGATCGTCTTCACCCTCACCCCTATCACATCTGCGATCTGTTGACGGGTAGCGCCGTTCTCCAGCATTCTGCGGCACCGCTCCACCACTACTTCAGTCATTACCCGGCGGCGGCCGCCGACTCTCCCCTGCTCCCTCGCAGCGGCTAAACCGGCTCGGGTACGTTCGACGATCAGCTCGCGCTCCATTTCCGCCAGGGCGCTCATGACGTGGAAGAAAAAACGGCCTGCTGGCGTACTGGTATCGATGCTGTCGGTCAGACTGCGGAAATTTACCCCGCGAGCCTGCAGCTCCGACACGAGCGTAATCAGATCGCGCACGCTGCGGCCCAGCCTGTCCAGCTTCCACACCACCAGCACGTCCCCCGCTCGGAGTCGCCGCATCGCGCGTTTTAGCCCTGGCCGCCTGGCATTCTTCCCACTGGCCGTGTCTTCAAAAACCAGCTCACATTCTGCGCGGATCAGCGCATTTTTCTGTAAATCGAGGTTTTGATCCCCTGTAGAGACGCGTGCATAGCCAATCAGCATGTTGTAACCCTTTGAAATAGCTGATTGTAAAAAGCTCCGCTCTTTCGCTCAAACCCTCGTTTGGGCGAACGCCTTTTTTGGAGCAAAAAACATGGCCGAACTTAACCCGCCACTGGGCACGACGACGCCGGAAATATTCATGGACAACGTTAAGCGCGCTGACGAGCTGGTTAACGGTCCGGCCGGAACGGTTGACGACCGCGGCGGTGAACCACTCGATACCTGGCGCCAGATGATGGCGAAAAACGATGAGGTCAGGCAAAACCTGATCCCGCTCAGTAAGCAATACCAGACGCTGGCAGCGGCGCAGGCGGATATCGCGAATATTCCGGTGGGGTCGACCACGTATTACCGTAGCCCGGATGACAACGCGTTAGCTGTAGAAGTGATCAATAACGCCGGTACGCTGCAGCCTACCGGGCGGAAAATGCCATCTTATTCTTCGCTACGCGGGGCGAACATTCTGTTTGATGCTCTGAATGAATATTCAGCAAATGATCCTAAATTCGGTGCGTGGGACTGGTATCGCGGAGCAGTGATCACCTTCAGCACTACTGATGCCAATATTTCGTTACCGACTCCAGTGGCACAGTATTCCGGCGTATGGTCTGCAGATAAATATTATGACCTTGCCCGCCTGCCTGTAAGGGTTGGTGATAAGTTAACCTTTTCCGTGCTGGCGTGGTTCCAGAATGCCGGTGCTAAGTTCCATATTTTCTGGATGTCCACCGCTGGCGCTGTTATTTCGTCTAAATCTCAGCTTGCTCTGGCCTCCGGTATAAATACGCCGGTTATCACAGATGTCATTCCATCCGGCGCATCCTACGTCAGGATCCGGGTTGAAAATACTACGGCAGGGATATTTAAGGTCGGTGCTTATGCTGCTGCGTTGGGGGCTATTCAGCCTGATTTTGTTCGCGCCACGCCGGATAAAACTTATCTGTCAGCCGTCATATCATCCGGTATTTCGGGGTTAACATCACGCGTCGATGCGCTGCAGGGGGCTATCTCTGTTGGTTATGCTTATGCAGCTGCCTGGCAAGTCGGGAAATTTATCAACCCAACTACAGGGGCCATCACTGATAACTCTGCGCTGAACTGCGCAATCATTCCGCATTCCGACGGGGATGGCTGGCTGGTGACAGCCCTTGTGACAGGATCGGCGACTGCTCTGGCCGTGTACATGAACAGCGCCGGGATGGTATTGGGTGTTGAAGGGCGGGGAACGGCAACCCCGCAGCAGTATACAAATTATCGTCTGAACGTTCCTGCCGGGACAACACAGATCGGTATAACCGGTCGTAACTCTGCGGAAATTGCTGTTAAAAAACTTGCTGTCGTTGAGACGGCCACAGTTCTGGCATCGATCGATTCTCTGGATGTCAGGGTACAGACAATAGAGGACTCTCTTGTATATGATTTTATTAAACAGGACGTCACGATTACCTCAGGAGCATATATAAACCGTGCTGATGGCAGTGTGGTGGTAAATGCTGCATTTGACTGTGCAATTTTTAATTACACAGCAGGAGACCGCTGGAAAGTCACAGCAAGGGTTAACGGCAGTGGAGTTTCTCTCGCGGTGTATATGAACAGCGCCGGGACGGTTATCGGCACCGAAGGGAACGGTACTACAGAATCGGTGGACTACACCGATTACGAACTTACCCCGCCGACCGGCACGGCTAAAATTGGTATCACCACCCGTATTGCCATCCCGATTATTGCCAAAAAATATGTTGTTGTGCCTGGCGGCGGTGCGGTCAGCCCGTGGTCAGGAAAAAAAATCGATGTCATGGGTGACAGCAACGTTGCCTATAACAAATGGCAGCCACTGGTTGCAAGTGAGCTTGGTTGTTCTTTCCTGAACCACGGCGTTGGCGGTTCGAAAATTGCCAAGCCGGACAGCTCATCAACGCAAATCAGCATGTGCGATGATGTGCGAATTAATGCCCTTGATACATCGGCAGCGGCGTGGATTTGCGGGCCGTGGGGGACAAATGACTTTGCGCAAAATATTCCGATTGGGAATATCTCCGATACAGTCAACACCACCGTTTACGGCGCGCTGAACATCATCGCTCAGAAGCTGCGTGCGCGAGCTCCAACAAAACCTATCCTGTGGGCCACGCCGTTCAATGGCGACTATGATTCGCCACGGTCAGCAGCATGGGCTGACGGCGAAACAAACGGATATGGGAGGGTTTCTGACTATGCGGCGGCGATCCGCGCCGTGGCGTTGCGATACGGTTTCCCACTGATTGATCTGAACGCGGATTGCGGCTGGACGAAATTCAACAGCACCAGTTTTTTGTTAACCGAGGGGGATACAAATCCGTCCCGTATCCACCTCAACGCTGACGCGGGACCTGCGCGAATTTCCTCACTGGTAACAGATCGACTCACTGCTCTCCAAAAACTGGTAGGTTAGTTACTCGTACCCCCCCGGTAAATTCCGGGGTGGGCTACAGTACAACGCCCACGGCGTTCGCCCAAGCAGTCCACTGTACTCCTGCTTTTGTAATCTCATCATCGGTCAACGCGACATTATGTAACGCAGACATTCTGTGAATCCCGGCGTTTGTCAGGTCAGGCTGGTAACTGCCGCCGATCCGCAATTTTGCCCCCAGGTCTGCCGGATCGCCCATGTCTGTCGTTTTCTCTGCCGACAGCACCTTGTTCAGGATTTTGAAATCCATTTTCTGGCCTGATTTAAAGCGTGCAGCCAACAAATAGTTTGTGTTTGCCTGCAACCCGCCGAGTGCAACTGTGCGCTGCGTCGATGTACTCCCGTTGATAGTGTTTACCGAAAAGTTCAGAGTCATGCTCGTTGCCCCGGGCTGCGTCCTGATAACCACACCTGATGTAGTACCAGACCCCGATTGCCGGGGGCCCTGGAAGTTACTCAGGAGTAAAATCTGGGACAGCGTCGGGCAGTTGAAGATGGTGAAAAAAGTAAAATCAAGAGACTGAAGAATACCCGTATCAAGCAATGTGC